>CAMSEJ010000007.1 GCA_947057405.1 uncultured Roseburia sp. | reverse complement strand
CTACGCCTCCCTTATTTGGCACAAATCTCCCACTAAGTGTGGAATACATCTGCCGGAAAGCATTTTTCAAACACGCTCTAAAACAGGAGGCAGCGAAAAAAATCCCATGAAGATTCGGGAACAAAAAAACCTGAATTTTCATGGGATTTTAGGATCTGAACGATCAGAGGGCAAAAATCGGTATAAACCGACAGCCCCTTGATTCCAATATTACATCGCCTTCACGTCAATCCGCGTCAGCGCCTTGCGCAGCGCAAATTCCGCCCGCGCAAGATCCACATCCGCAGCTTTCGCCTGCAGGCGTTCTTCCGCCCGCTTCTTTGCAGCCTCCGCCCGCGAAGTATCGATCTCGTCGGGCCATTCTGCAATCTCCGCAAGCAGCGTTACCGCGTCCGGCAGCACCTCGGCAAACCCGGCATGTACGGCTGCGATTTTTTCGCCGCCCGCTTCATGCACGATAACCGCTCCCGGCGCAAGCACGGTCGTCAGCGGAATGTGGTTTTTGTATACGCCAAGCTGGCCGGAGGTGGAATTAAATTCTACCATTTCCGCTTCCCCGGTATAAAAAATACGGTCCGGCGTAATGATTTTTACAGGAAACATTTTTTCATTCTCTGCCATACCATCACCCCTTACTTCACACGGGCGCGTACTTCATCAATGGTTCCTGCATTTAAGAAATGGCCTTCCGGCACATCGTCTAACTTACCTTCGAGAATCTCTTTAAATCCCCGCACGGTTTCCGCAATCGGAACGTATTTTCCTTCCAGGCCGGTAAACTGCGTCGCAACGGAGAACGGCTGGGACAAAAATCTCTGTACCTTCCTGGCGCGGTTTACAACCAGCTTGTCGTCCTCGGATAATTCGTCCATACCGAGGATGGCGATAATATCCTGCAGTTCTTTGTACTTCTGCAAAATTTCCTGTACGCCGCGGGCTACGTCAAAATGCTCCTGTCCTACGATACGCGGATCTAAGATACGGGAAGTCGAGCCGAGCGGGTCTACCGCCGGATAAATACCAAGTTCCACGATGGAACGTTCCAGTACGGTCGTCGCGTCGAGATGCGCGAACGTCGTCGCCGGGGCCGGGTCGGTCAAGTCGTCGGCCGGCACGTAAACCGCCTGGACGGATGTGATGGAACCGCTCTTTGTAGAGGTAATACGCTCCTGCAAAGCGCCCATTTCCGTCTGCAGCGTCGGCTGATAACCTACGGCGGAAGGCATACGCCCTAAGAGCGCCGAAACCTCCGAGCCTGCCTGGGTAAAACGGAAAATGTTGTCAATAAACAAAAGCACGTCTTTGCCGCCCTTGTCACGGAAATACTCCGCCATCGTAAGACCCGTTAAGCCCACGCGCATCCTTGCTCCGGGCGGCTCGTTCATCTGGCCGAATACCATCGTCGTCTTGTCGATAACGCCAGATTCCTTCATTTCGTAATAAAGGTCGTTCCCTTCACGGGTACGCTCGCCTACGCCGGTGAATACGGAATATCCGCCGTGCTCGGTGGCAATGTTGTGGATTAACTCCTGGATCAATACGGTTTTGCCAACGCCCGCGCCGCCGAACAGCCCGATTTTACCGCCCTTCTGGTAAGGGCAGAGCAAATCCACGACTTTGATTCCGGTTTCAAGCATTTCCTGGGAAGTCGCCTGTTCTTCAAAGGAAGGCGCTTTTCTGTGGATTGGCCAGTATTCTACCTTTTTGGGGGCGGCAACCTCGTCAATCGGCTCGCCTAAGACGTTAAACATACGCCCGAGCGTATTTTCGCCGACCGGGACACTTATGGGCGCGCCCGTCGCCTCGGCATCCATCCCGCGGACAAGCCCGTCGGTAGGCCCCATGGCAATACATCTGACCGTATCGTCACCCAGATGCTGAGATACTTCCACAACCAGCTTTTTCCCGTCTTTCATGGTAATGTTGATTGCGTCGTTGATCTCCGGCAGGCTGCCTTCCGTGAACTTGACATCCAGGACGGCGCCGATAATCTGAGTGATTTTACCTATATTCTTTTTTGCCATCTTTTTCTATCACTCCTTAATGTTTTATGCATACGGCGCCGCCTAAGAAATTGCCGATGCGCCTGCAATAATTTCTGT
This sequence comes from uncultured Roseburia sp., assembly GCA_947057405.1. Taxonomy (GTDB): domain Bacteria; phylum Bacillota; class Clostridia; order Lachnospirales; family Lachnospiraceae; genus Roseburia_B. The sequence goes on along the minus strand of CAMSEJ010000007.1, from coordinate 14,926 downwards.
TAATTCCTGTGTAATCGAACCCTGACGGGCGCGATTGTATTTCAGTGACAAATCACTAATCATTTCTTCTGCGTTGCTTGTCGCGGAATCCATGGCCTGCATCCTGGCGCCGTTTTCACTGGCGACCGCTTCCACTAACGCGCCGTAGAATAAGCTTGTGATGTATTTGGGAATAATCATGTCAAGCGCTTCTTCGTCGTTCGGCTCGTAGTTCATCAGGATATTGGAATCCTCTTCGCTTCCGGTGTCGCCAAGCTCTACCGGAAGCAGCTTCATAAGCGTCGGTTCATGGCTTACCGTATTTTTAAAATGCGTATATGCCAGGTAGATTTCCCCGATTTCTTCGTTTTTGTATGCTTCAAGCACCTTGCCGCAGACTGCAGCCGCGTCTTCGTAAACCGGGGCCTCGATTACGCCCGAATCATCCGCGGCAATCTGATAGCCCCGCCGCTCTAAGGCCTCCCGGCCTTTGCTGCCGATGGCGTAAACGGCCACATCCTCTTTTTTAAAGCCGCTTTCGGTTACCAGCTTTACGACGTTGGAATTGTAGCCGCCCGCAAGGCCGCGGTTGGAAGTAATTACCACAACCGCTTTTTTGTCGGATCCGCTCTGCTTTAAAAACGGATGCGCAATCGTACCGGAACGCTTTAACATAGACGATACGGTTTTGTACATCGCGTTAAAATACGGGTTCGTCTCTTCCGCGCGGTTTTTGGCCTTCTGCAGTTTAACGGTGGAAACAAGCTTCATGGCTTTTGTGATTTGCTGCGTACTTTGTATGCTGCTTCTTCTTCGCTTAATGTCCCTCATGGACGCCATATCATTTCACCGCCTTTACTTGAAGGATGCCTTACACTCCTCAATCGCTTTGACGAGCGCTTTCTCATTATCCCCCGTCAGTTCTTTGGTGGAACGGATGGATTCTAAGATTTCCGGATACTTTGTGTCAATATAGTCAAACAATTCCGCCTGGAAACGTAAAATATCCTCTACCGGAATGTCAATCAGGTATTTCTTGGTCGCCGCGTAAATGATCACAACCTGGTTTTCAACCGGCATCGGCTGATACTGCGGCTGTTTTAAAATTTCGCGGATACGCTCGCCCTGCGCCAGCTTCTCTTTGGTATCGTCGTCCAATTCCGAACCGAACTGGGAGAACGCCGCAAGCTCGCGGAACTGCGCCAGTTCCACACGGATCGGGGCGGCAATCTTTTTGATCGCCTTAATCTGCGCCGCGCCGCCTACACGGGAAACGGAAAGGCCTGCATTGATAGCGGGACGGAACCCGGCGTTAAACATATCCGTTTCCAAGTAAATCTGGCCGTCGGTAATGGAAATAACGTTGGTCGGAATATATGCGGAAACGTCGCCCGCCTGCGTTTCGATAATCGGAAGCGCGGTCAGCGATCCGCCGCCTAAGCTGTCGTTTAATTTTGCGGCGCGCTCCAACAGCCTGGAATGTAAGTAAAATACGTCGCCCGGGTAAGCCTCGCGGCCTGGCGGACGCCGAAGCAGTAAGGAGAGGGTACGGTATGCGGTTGCGTGCTTGCTTAAGTCGTCGTAAACGACCAGCACGTCCTGCCCGTTCTCCATCCATTCCTCACCGATTGCGCAGCCGGAATACGGCGCGATATACTGCAGAGGCGCCAGTTCGCTTGCCGTGGAAGCTACGACGGTCGTATAGGACATCGCCCCAAATTCTTCCAGCGTCTTTACAATGGAAGCAACGGTCGAAGCCTTCTGGCCGATTGCCACGTAAATACATTTTACGTTTTTGCCCTTCTGGTTAATAATCGTATCAATTGCGATTGCGGTCTTACCGGTCTGTTTGTCGCCGATAATTAACTCACGCTGCCCGCGCCCGATCGGGATCATGGCGTCGATCGCCTTAATACCCGTCTGCAGCGGGGTGTCTACTGATTTTCTGGAAATAACGCCGCTTGCCACACGTTCGATCTGACGGAACTTATCGGTTTCAATCGGCCCTTTCCCGTCGATTGGCTGGCCCAATGCATTGACTACACGTCCGCTCATTGCATCGCCAACCGGAACCTCTACCACACGCCCGGTTGTTTTTACGGTATCGCCCTCGTTGATACTCTTGCTGTCGCCGAGCAAAACGGCGCCAACGTTATCTTCCTCCAGGTTCAACACCATTCCGTATACTTCACCAGGGAATTCAAGAAGTTCACCCTGCATTGCATTCTCTAAGCCGTGGATACGCGCAATACCGTCTGCCACCTGGATGACAGTGCCCACATCCGCCACTTCAAGCTGCGCCGCATATCGTTTGATCTGCTCTTTGATCACAGAACTGATTTCTTCTGGTCTTAAATTCATGGAGCGCATTCACCTACTTTCAACTGAATTTTGGATAATTCCCGGGATAAGCCGTAGATTCTGGTACGGATGCTGCTGTCTACGACACGGTCCTTTATCCGAATTACCATGCCGCCGATAATCGCGGCATCTACTTCATAGTGCATCTCAAATTCCACATACGATGTCGTTTCGATAAGCTTCGCCACAACGTCCGCCTTCTGCCGTTCGGAAAGCTCCATAGCCGTCGTCACATAAGCCGTCCCGATGTGCTTGGATTCTTTTACCTCGTTGATAAAATAATCCAGTACCGAGCCAAACTCCATAAAATGGCCCTTATCTACAATCATACGCATCAGGCCGGTCATTTCGTCGGAAATCCTGCCTTTGAAAATGTTTTCTATGATTTTAATTTTTTCTTCTTTGACAATTTTGGGGTGGTTCATCAATTTGGAAATCTGCGCATTTTCCTCTAAAACGGCGCGCACGCTCAAAGCTTCTTCGTAAAATTCGTCCATGCGCCCCGATTCTGCCGCGATTTCAAACAATGCATCACCATATGTTTTGGATACTAGCTTAGCCATGTCGAATCACCCATTTCTTTTAATGTTTCTTCTACAAGCGTATTCTGGATCTTTGTATCAATCGAAGCGGCGACTGCTTTCTGCGCCATCAGGGATGCAATCAGGATCATTTCCTGTTTTACCTCGTCTGCCGCGCGCTTCTTCTCAAGCAGCGCTTCTTCGTTTGCCCTTTGAATAATCCGGGCGGCTTCCGCTTTTGCCTCATCTATGATTTTGGCTTCGTTCTTTAACGCTTTCTGCCGGGCTTCGCTTAAAATCTGCTCGGCTTCTTTATCCACGTTTTTAAGCTTTCCTTCGTATGTTTCTTTCAGCTGCGCGGCGTTTTGTTTATCCGTAAGGGCGTCGCTTATATTTTTCTGAATGCCCTCCTGCCGGTCTTTTAACAGCTTGCGGACCGGATCAAACAAAAGGTAGCCTGCCAGCAAAAACAGCACGAACACAGATGCGCCAAATTGTATGGCGTCCATCAAAAGCTGCATGTCAAGTCCAAATAATCTGTCCATAACTTAGAAGTTCACCCTCCTTTCCGTAATTTTGCTCTCCGGTCTTACCATGTCAATGGTTTTACGAAAAGTAAGAGGATTGCTACGAGCAAACCGTAAAGACCTGTCGTCTCGGCTACCGCCTGTCCTAATAACATCGTAGAAGTAATATCGGATTTTGCGCCCGGGTTGCGCCCTACCGCGTTTGCCGCATAACCCGCTGCAATACCCTGCCCGACACCAGGCCCGATACCTGCGATAACCGCAAGGCCCGCACCGATTGCTGAACATGCTAAAATCAAATCATTTCCTGAAATATTCATAATAAATTCCTCCTAAAATTAAAAATTTTAACCTCATTACTCTGAATCAATCGCCTGGTTGATGTATGTCATTGTCAACATACAGAATACATAAGTCTGAATTGCCCCGGAGAACAAATCAAAATACACATGCAGCACGGATGGCCAGAAGGTCGCGATCCAGCCAAGCAGGCCGTACACAAGCGCCATGATAATCGTACCCGACAGGATGTTTGCAAACAGACGCAAGGACAAAGAAATCGGTACGGCAAAATCGCTGATAATATTAATCGGCGCCCAGATCGGCCACGGGTCGCATAAGCCTTTTAATACGCCGGACACGTGCTGATACTTGAATTTGTTGAAATGGATCAGGCAAAAAGTCATAACGCCAAGTGAAAACGTTACACCATAATCCGCCGTAGGCGGCCTTAAGCCAAACACACCGGATATGTTGCTCATCAGGATAAAAATGAAAACGGTGCTGATGTAATTGGCAAATTTAACGGAATTTGCACCCATAACTCCTTTTACCATATTGTCTAACATTTCTACAATCAGTTCCACTACGTTTTGAAACCCGTCCGGCACTTCGCTCGCTTTTTTGATTTTACGGTTTGCCGCAATAAAAAAGCCAACCAGAACGATCATTAAAATCAGCATACATACATGCGTTGTTGTAATCCAGCAGGTCTGCCCAAACACTTCATAGGAAATCAGCCCGTGGACCATAATATCAATGTCTGCGCCGGAAGCCATCAAAATTGCATTGCTCACTTTCTCACCTCCTCTATTTGGTTATTTATTTCATGGTTTTGGTTTTCTGTGGAAAATTCCTCCCTTCCCTGTAATTTCATGATCAGTTTATGAAAAAACGGCTGCATGTAAGCAGCTATTTTTAAACCCATTACGCCGATAAACGCTGCAATCGGATCGCCCAAGTGAAAAGAAACCGTGCAGACAAACACAAGCACTACAGCCGCATAACGAAGCAGCGACATGGTAATCAGCTTGGACTGACTGCTGCCGATGCTGACGGCATCCTCCAAGACAACCGCCATATGGACGGCCATCCCCACGGCAAGGCACACGCCGATGAAAAGCCCGGTGGAGTACATCAGCTTATCCCCGGCCAGCCAGATCCCGACCAGCCATGCGGCAATCCCATATATTATAATTGCTGCAACCAATTCCGGCAATACTTTATTCAGCCTTTTTAACATGTTTTGTATCCCTGTCGCTTTCCTGTTGAAAAATTTTTTTTGCCATACTGTAACAGTTGCGGAAGCCTGCAAGCGCTCCCGCGATAAAAAACGGGATCACAATAAACATCATATCAAGCTTCCTGCCAAGATATACCCCAAACATGGTGCACATCAGAATGGGAACAATCATGTTGAAGCCAAACTGCGTCACCATGGTAAAAGACTGGTAAACGTTTTTTTTGTATTTCACGGCATTCTTTGCTCCTTTGCGGCTACAGGTTCAGGCAGACTGCCCGGTTGGTGTGCTGGTATCTGTAATAGCGCACGCCGGCTGCGTCTAACATGCGTTTGGACGCAATGACCTCGGGTGTTCCGGCGTACTTGTCGCTGTCGTATACGACGGTCTTGATCCCCGCCTGGATAATTGCTTTTGCGCATTCGTTGCATGGAAATAAGGAAACATAGAGTTTGGCTCCCTCTAGGCTTCCTCCGCGGTAATTTAAAATCGCATTCAGTTCACTGTGCGTCGAATACAGATATTTGTTGTCAGGCGGCGCGCCGTCCCTTGCCCACGGGAATTCGTCGTCGGAGCACCCTCTGGGAAACCCGTTGTATCCCATGGACAAAATCTTGTTGTCCTTGCTTACAATACAGGCGCCCACCTGTGTATTCGGGTCCTTTGAGCGCATCGACGACAGCATCGCAACTCCCATAAAATATTCGTCCCAGGTGATATAGTCCTGTCTCTTGCCGTCCAATGCATCGTCCTCCTTGTATGTGCTCCCTGCTTTTCGGCCGTATCGTCCGAAAATTCGGTTTATTTCGTGCCGAAAATCCGGTCGCCGGCATCGCCTAAGCCGGGTACAATATAGCAGTGCTCGTTCAGGTGATCGTCCAGCGCCCCGATATAAATGTCAATTTCGGGGTGCTCTTCCTGCATCCGCTTGACGCCCTCCGGCGCGGCAATGATGCACAGAAAGCGGATGTTTCGGACGCCCTTTTCCTGCAGCAGGCGGATTGCCTCCACCGCCGAACCGCCGGTTGCAAGCATCGGATCCACTACAAACGCCTCCCGCTCGGCACAGTCCTCCGGCAGCTTGCAGTAGTATTCCACCGGTTCCTTGGTCGCCGGATCCCGGTAAAGACCGATATGGCCTACCTTTGCCGCCGGGATCAGGTTAAGCATGCCGTCTACCATACCGAGGCCGGCGCGTAAAATCGGAATGACGGCCAGCTTCTTGCCCTGCAGTTCCTTTACGGTAGTCCGGCAGATGGGCGTTTCGATTTCCACGTCCGTGAGCTTTAAATTCCTGGTTGCTTCAAAACACATCAGCATTGCAATTTCGCTTACGAGCGACCGAAAATCCTTGGAACCCGTTTCGATCCTGCGCAGCCAGCCGATTTTATGCTGGATCAGCGGATGATCCATAACGATTACTTTTGACATCGTAACGTCTCCCCTCATTTAAAATATTTGCCAGTTTCCGAATGGAAGAAAGCAATGTCTCGTAGCACAGCCCGTACATCTGCAGCGTTCCTCCGTAGGGGTTTACGATTTCCAGCTCGTCTCCTACAAATTCGGTCAGCACATGTACAAGCGCCGGGTCTGCATCCTCAAACAGTTCCAGGATTTTCTGACGCTGCTTTTCTTCCATGACCAGCACCAGGGTATCCCCTGCGATATCCTCCGCCGTAAGCTGGCTGGACATATATCCTTCCACAGGCAGTCCGTTGCTGATCAGAACGGCCTCCGCCTTCTGGTTCATCGGTTCCGGAAACAGTACCACAAGCCCCCTTGCCAGGATCCGGACCGGATGTTTTAAACCAATATCATTCAGGATCGCGGCCGCCATCGGTTCCCGGCAGTCACCGCTTTCCGCTACAAATACGATTCTGTTATACAAATGCATGCCTCCCCCTGCCATCATTTATACCCGGAGAATCCGGTGCGCCGCTGCTTTTAACAGACGGTTTTTCACAGCCTGTCCGATTCCGGGCGCAAAAAAACTTTCCGAATATATGATATCGACACGATCTTCATCAAATTCCCTTAAGACCCGGTACAGATGCCGGGCAATCGCTTCTTCGTCCCTGCGCGGCCCGATGCTGCGGAACACCGTCCCCCGGTATGCTCCGCTTGTCTCGTCCGTCCCAAGGACGCCGACCCGCTTGCCCTGTGCCGTAAGCTGTTCTGCCAGGGTATTGATCTTTTGTATGACCGCCGATGCTTCCCCGTCCACAATGACCAGCTCTGCGTTCGGTGCATAATGCCGGTACTTCATGCCGGGGGCTTTGGGGCGTATGTCAGAATCCTCCCGCAGGATGCCGGGATCAATCCGGACCGGGCCGATTGTCTCCTGCAGCATCTCCTTCGTAACAAAACCCGGCCGTAGTATGGTGGGGATGGTTCCGGTCAGATCCAAAATGGTGGATTCAATCCCGATCCCGACTTCGCCGCCGTCTAAAATCAGCGGAATCTTTCCGCCCAGATCCTCCGCCACATGGGCCGCTAAAGTGGGGCTTGGCCGCCCGGATGTATTGGCGCTTGGCGCGGCGATCGGACAGCCGCTTGCACGGATCAGCGCAAGCGCCGCCGGGTGCGCCGGCATACGGACGGCTACGGTGTCAAGTCCTCCGGTGGTTTCATACGGGACGGAGCCGTGTTTTTTTACGATAAGCGTCAGCGGACCCGGCCAGAATGCGTCTGCAAGCGTCCGGGCCTTCTCCGGAATCTCCGCCGCGACGCGGGAGAACTCCTCGTATGCGCCGATGTGCGCAATCAGCGGGTTGTCGGAGGGCCTTCCCTTGGCCGCGTATATTTTTGCGGCCGCTTCGGGATTGGTGGCGTCTGCACCCAGGCCGTATACGGTTTCGGTCGGAAATGCAACCAGGCCGCCGGACCGGATGACGGCCGCCGCCTCCTTTAAAATACCGGGATCCATTGCCCGGGAGGTAATTTGATATATTTTTGTTTCCATAATATTCAATATATCATACTTGCGGAAAAATGTGAAGAGGGATTTTGGACGGGGATGCACCGTCCGAAAAATTCATTGAATTAAATTCTGAGATCACTTATAATGGAAAAATCAAAAGCGGACGGGAACGAGTAGCAATCCGCTCTTTGGACAAACTAAAACGGAAAGGAGTGCATGATATGCTGCATACGGAAAATGAAAATGTCCGTTCCCGGCTTTTAATGGGGCATTTCGGCATTGAAAAGGAAAGCCTGAGGATTGGCGGGGACGGATATCTGGCGCATACCAGGCATCCGTTTCCGAAGGATCCTCATATTGTCCGCGATTTCTCTGAAAACCAGACGGAGATCAATACGCCTGCGGCGGCTTCGGCCAGAGAAGCCGTGGAGCTTTTAGGGTTTTATTACCGCAAGCTGCAGGCAGGCTTAAAGGGGCTTGCAAAGCGCGAATACCTCTGGCCGTTTTCCAGTCCGCCGTATATCCGCAATGAAGAGGATATCCCGATTGCCCGGTTTTACGGCGCGCAGGCGGCTAAGACCGGGTACCGGGAATACCTGTCGGATCGGTACGGCAGGTATAAGATGACGTTTTCGGGCATCCATGTGAACTATTCCTTTGACGAGGAGCTGCTTTTGGCGGATTTTGCTTTGTCCGGCGGGCGGGATTTTACGGAGTACAAAAACCGGCTTTACGTTGTACTGGCGGAGCAGGCGGCGCTCTACGGATGGATTCTGGTAGCGGCGACGGCGGCAAGCCCTTTGCTGGACGGCTCCTTTGTGGAAAAAAAGCGGTACGGTGAGGATACGTTTACGGGGCTTTCGTCGATCCGGTGCAGTGAGCTGGGATACTGGAATTATTTTGCGCCGATTCTGGATTATACGGATATCCGGCGGTATGCGGACAGCATAAAGCAGTTTGTGGACGACGGGCTGCTCAGGACGCCGGCGGAGCTTTATTATCCGATCCGGTTAAAGCCTGCCGGGGAGAACAGCCTTTGTGCGCTGCGGGAGAAGGGAGTGGACCACATTGAACTGCGGATGTTTGATCTGAACCCGTTTGCGTATTCCGGGGTGGAGGTCCGGGACGTGCAGTTTGCGCAGCTTTTTCTGGTGTGGCTTCTGTGCAAAAAGAGGCAGGAATTTCCGAAATATGCGCAGGTGCAGGCAGTGCAGAACTTTAAGAATGCGGCGCATTATGATTTAAAGACGGTAAAAATCATGATGCCGGACGGGACGGTTTGCCCGGTGGTGGATGCGGCGTGCTGTGTGCTGTCGCAGATGCGGGAGTTTTACCGGGGATTCGGAGACGAGGTGTCGGAGGTTCTGGAGTTTGAAACGGAAAAGTTCACCGATCCGCAAATGCGGTATGCATACCGGGTGCGCAGGGAATTCGGCGGCGGGTTTGTGAAAAAGGGGCTGGCGCTTGCAAAACAGAAGCAGGAGGAAGCGACGGTCGTGCTGCAGGAAGGGAATTGTGAAAAAAGTGTGAACTTTGTGGTGGCGGGGTGGAAATGCTCCGATATAAATAAAAGTTAGCTAAGGATAGCGTCTGGACTCAAAGGATTGATGAATGTTCTTTTTGGGGTTGGGCGCTGTTTTTTTGTCCCGGGGAGAGGGGGACAAATTCGATACAGGAGGAATGGACATGAGTAAAAGGTTGAAGTTTCGGGTGCTGTTTGGGCTGTTTGTTTTGGGGATGCTGTTGTGGCTGCCCCGCGGCGGCAGGGTGCAGGCTGCGGATTATCTGGATATCGGAGGCTGCGGGACGAACCTGACATATGTACTGAGCAGCAACGGGGTGCTGACGATTACCGGGGAAGGGGATATGACGAATTTTTCGGATGCGGGCAGCGTGCCGTGGTTTAAGTACCGTACCCTGATTTCGTCGGTCGTGTTTGACGGGGATGTGACGAGTATCGGGGCTTATGCGTTTAATTACTGTATCCGGCTGAACCAGATTTCGCTTCCGGTGAATACGAAGGGGATCGGTGCGTCGGCGTTTTACGGGTGCAGCAGCCTGACGGAGGTTTTGGTGCCGTCGAAGGTGACGGGGATCGGCGCGTCGGCGTTTGCCGGGTGCAGCAGCCTCTCGCGGGTAACATTGCCGGACGGGCTTGTGAGCATCGGGCCTCTGGCATTTTCCGGGTGTAAAAATCTGGGAAGCATTACGGTTCCGGAAAGTGTGACGAGCATCGGAAAGGGCGCGTTTGACAATTCCGGAATTGACGATTCCAATATTGCGTTTTTGCGGGGAAGCTGCGGGGAAAACCTGAAATGGGAGCTGCTCGGCGGAAGAAAGCTCCGGATTTACGGGAGCGGTGTGATGACGGATTATGCGTCGGGCGCCGCGCCATGGTATGCGAATGCGGCGGACATTACGGAGCTTGTGATTGCGGACGGCGTGACGGAAATCGGGAATTTTGCGTTTCGCGGATGTACGGCAATCCGCACGGCCGCTCTGCCGCACGGAATCCGGCGGATCGGTACGTCGGCATTTGAAGGATGTACGGGGCTTACGGGCTTTGCGTTTAGCACGTCGGTTGCGGAAATTGAGAGCCGTGCGTTTTTTCAGTCGGGGCTTACGGCGGCGGATTTTACCGGCAGCGGCAGGGTGTCGGTTGGGGATGCCGCGTTTTCGGAGTGTGTTTCGTTAAAACGCGTGAGCCTGGACCGGGGAACGTTTGAGCTGGGAAATAAAGTGTTTGCCGGATGTACGAAGCTGGAGGCGGTTTCGGTCGGGGCCTCGGTGAAGCAGATGGGTACCCATCTGTTTTCGGGGTGTACGGCACTGGCATCCGTTTCGCTTGGGTCGGGCGTGGAATCAATAGGGGCATATCTGTTTGAGGGCTGTACGTCTTTGCCGGAAGCGGTATTTCCGGAGGGCGTGGAGGAGCTGCCGGAGTATCTGTTTTCGGGATGTACGAAAATGAAGCAGGCGGTGCTGCCGGATTCGGTGACGGAAATCGGCGCCGGCGTGTTTGCCGGGTGCAGCGGGCTGACGCAGGTGACGTTTTCGGCGAACACGCAGACAATCGGGACACTGGCTTTTCAAAATTGTACCAGGTTAAAGGAGATAGTGGTTCCGGAGTCGGTGGAAAGCTTCGGGATCGGCGCGTTTAGCGGCTGCAGCGGCCTTGTGCGTATGACGCTGCCGTTTGTGGGGAAAAGCAGGGAAGAGGAGAAGGCTTCGGCAGAAACGCTGTTCGGTTTTGTGTTCGGGACTGCGGCATATGAAGGCGGGACCGCGGCGTCGCAGCATTTTTCCGATAAGGGGTATTGCGGGTATATCCTGCCGGATGCGCTTACGGAAGTGAAGGTTACAGGGGGCGTGCTGTTTGACGGTGCGTTTGACCACTGTGCGAAGCTTACAAAGGTTACGCTTCTTGAGGGAGTAACCCGGATGGGCAGCGGGATATTCGGAGACTGCGAGGAGCTTTTAGAGGTGAATCTGCCGCAGACGCTGACCGAGCTTCCGCCGAATACATTCCGCGGCTGTGCGAAAATGGAGAAGATTGTCATTCCGGACAGCGTGACGTCTGTCGGCGTCAATGCGTTTTCGGGCTGTGCGCTGCTTTCCGACATTACCCTTCCGAACGGGCTTGTCAGTATCGGCGCGGGTGCGTTTAAGGGCTGCGAAGGGCTTTTGGAGCTTACGTTTCCGGAGCAGATTACAAAGATTGAAAACGAAGCGTTTTCCGGTTGTACCAAGCTTACGGCGGTGGAGCTGCCGGAGCGGATTGTGTCGGTCGGGAAAGAGGCGTTTGCCGGCTGTACGGGGGTTTTGCGCATAGAGCTGCCGGAAACGATGACAGAGATCGGGACCGGGGCGTTTAAAGGCTGTACCAAACTGGCGCAGGCGGCGGTTCCGGGCAGGATCACGGCAGTTGCAGAGAGTTTGTTTGAAGGGTGTAAGGCGCTAAAGAGCGTGGTGTTTTCCGGCGGCGTGGAGACGATCGGAAAGGGGGCGTTTAAAGGCTGTATACTCTTAGAGAAGGTGACGCTGCCCGCAACGGTTACTTCGGTGGGACAGGACGCGTTTTCGGGATGTATTGCCCTTTCGTCGATTGTACTGCCGGACGGGCTGACGGAAATCGGCGCCGGGGCGTTTACGGGCTGTACCGGATTTACGGAAATTACGGTGCCGGACGGGGTGACGTCGGTCGGAAACGGCGCGTTTAGCGGCTGCAGCGGACTTTTGCGCATCCGGCTGCCGTTTGCGGGGGGATCTTCGGCTTCGACGTCGGCTTCAAACGGTACGCTGTTCGGATATATTTTCGGCACGACGGCTTATTCGGGGGCGACGGCTACAAAGCAGTATTCTTCGGCCGGGACGGTTACGACGTATTACATCCCGGATAAGCTGTCGCGGGTTGAACTTACGGGCGGCAAGCTGTTTTACGGGACGTTTTACGGCTGTAAAAACATCAAAGAAATCGTGCTGCCGGAGAACGGAGCGCTGACAGAGCTTGGGGAATGTGCGTTTTATGACTGCACCGGACTGACGGAGCTTTCCGTTCCGGACAGTGTGACGTCAGTGGGCGCAAAGGCGTTTTACGGCTGTACGGGGCTGGTAAATGTCGGACTTTCGGAAGCGGTGACGCGCATCGGGGCGTATGCGTTTCACGGGTGTTCAAAGCTGGGCAGCATTCTGCTGCACGACGGCCTGCTTGAAATCGGGGCAAACGCATTTATGGGCTGCAGCAGCTTAAAGGAGATTGCCGTTCCGGAAACGGTTACGACCATTCAGGCGGCGGCATTCAGCGGCTGCAGCGGCTTAGAGCGTATGACGCTGCCGTTTTTGGGATTAAAGGCGGATTTGCCGTCGGCAAGTGCGCAGACACTGTTCGGATATGTATTCGGAACGGCGGCATTTTCGGATGCATCCGCGACAAAACAGTATTTTTCCAACAGCGCAGCGACCTATTACATACCGAATGCACTGAAAGAGGTTACGGTTACCGGCGGCAGGATATTGTACGGGTCGTTTAATAACTGCAGCCGTCTGGAGAAAATTACACTGTCGGAGGGGATCACGGAAATCGGCAATTATGCGTTCCGGGGCTGCGGAGGTTTAACAGAGATTGCAATTCCAAAAAGCATGCGGACAATCGGCGGCTATGCGTTTATGGAATGTGCAAAGCTTGCCCAAATTACGCTGCCGGATGAAACGGAAAGCATCGGGACCTACGCATTCCGGGGCTGTTCTAAGCTGGCAGGGTTTACGGTTCCGGCGGGCGTTACCAGAATTGAGTCTTATACGTTCAGCGGGTGTACGTCTTTAAAGAGCCTTACGATTCCGGAGGGCGTGACGGTAATCGGGACTTATGCATTCCAGGACTGCACCGGTCTTGCCAATCTTACGATTCCGGATTCCGTTACGGAAATCAACGTTGCGGCACTGAGCGGCTGCAGCGGTTTAGAGCGCATTTCCCTGCCGTTTGCGGGATTCGGCAAAAATCAGACACAGGCAAATGCGCGGACGCTGTTCGGATTTGTATTCGGAGGCACAAAATTTGACGGCAGTACGGCGGCCAAACAGTATTATTCCGCCAACAGCGCCACGTATTATATTCCGGATACGCTGAAATACGTAGATATCCGGGGCGGAAGGCTGCATTACGGTACGTTTAGCGGCTGCACCCGCCTGGTAAGCATTGTACTGCCAAAGGACCTTGAGACGGTGGGCGGCAAGGCGTTTAGCGGCTGCAGCGGATTAGGGGAGGTTACGTTCCTCGGAAGGGCGCCGTCATCCATTGCGGAGGATGCGTTTGCCGGCGTCCGGGCTTCGGTTTTTTATCCCGTTACCGACCCTTCCTGGAGCGGGTATGTCGGAAAGCAGTTCGGCGGCACGCTTACCTGGGAGCAGCATACGCATCAGTACAGCCAGCAGATAACGGAGCCGACCTGTACGCAGCCGGGGTATACGACATATCAGTGCCTGTATTGTGAAAGTTCTTATGTGATCGATCATGTTCCGGCACTGGGACATGACGAGACGCGGGTTCCGGCCGTTCCCACAACCTGTACGCAGGCCGGCAGGACAGAAGGGATGCGCTGTGCGCGCTGCGGCCTTGTGATGACCGAGCAGGAAACGATTCCGGCGACCGGGCACCGCTTTACGGATTACGTCTCCAACCGGGACGCGACCTACGAAGCGGACGGTACCGAGACGGCGGACTGCGGCAACGGCTGCGGCCAAAAGGATACGCGCAGCGATTCCGGGAGCAGGCTGACGGATCAGAAAAGCCCGGAGGTTACGGTTGCATTGGGGAACAAAAGCTGGATGCAGTTAGTCGGTTCACCGTCGTTTGACCTGTGTTATCAGGCGGCGCAGACCGTGACCGTTACGGCGAGGGATGAGGAACCGCTGCCGGACGGCAGTACGGTAAACCGTCTGGCTAACGTGTATTATTATCTTTCGGACCGGGCATTGACGGAAACGCAGCTGCGCAATGTTTCCTGGAAGGAATATCAGACGGCGCTGCAGTTAAATCCGGACGGCAGATTTATCGTATATGTAAAGGCAGCCGACCGATCGGGCAACCTGTCCTATGCGTCCACGGACGGCATTCTGGTGGACGGGACGGCGCCTGTGCTTTCCGGGATAGCGGACGGCGCCGGATACTGCGGAAAAGCGGAATTTACGGTAACCGATTTTTCCGCGGTATCCGTTACGGATAACGGAACGGCGCTGACACCGGCCGGCGGCAAATATACGATTGCCGGGGACGGACAGCAGCATACGGTGGCTGTAACGGATACATGCGGCAACCGAGTATCCGTTACGGTAACCGTGCAGGAGGGGCATACCTGGCAGTCCGAGCCGGAGGTGACAGAGCCGACCTGTACGCAGCAGGGCTATACGGCGTACAAATGCCGCTATTGTGAACAGACCAGCATTACCGACTATATCCCGGCGCTGGGACATGACGAGACGCCGGGGGAAGCCGTTCCTCCGACCTGTACAAAGAGCGGCAAGACGGCAGGTTCAAGCTGCGCACGCTGCGGTGCGGTCATTACGCCGCAGGAAATCATTCCGGCGACCGGGCACCGCGTT
>CAMSEJ010000006.1 GCA_947057405.1 uncultured Roseburia sp. | reverse complement strand
TCTAGCCGGAACGTTTCTGCTCCGTAAGCATATGTGGGCAGCGCCGCTTGCTCCGATTGTGGCAAATACCCTGATTGTCCCGTTTATCCTGGCATATGTGTACCAATTTGAGGGCTCTGTCCCTTATTTTATGCTGACGGTAGGAATTGGTGAAATTATTTCCTGTGGGGTTCTGGGGATGATCCTGCTTGGCGTATTGAATAAATACAAAAATATCCTGTTTGCAAAAGCAATGCAGTCCTGACGGGAACAGATAAAACGGGGCTGTCGGGAAATGACGGATTGTTTACAATATACTGTTTCAAGAATACGTTCTGATAACGATATTGTAGACAAGGTCATGTTCTGACAGCCCCGTTTTGTATGGTATGTTTTATAAGCGCTTCTTTAGCATATCCGGGTGCGTTGCAAAATCAAGCGCCGTCTCAGCCGTAATCCGTTTTGCCTTATACAAATTCAGCAGGCTCGTATCCATGGAAATCATATCCGCGCTCGCTGAGGAGTAGATAATTCCGTCTAACTGCGGGATCTTATTGTCCCGGATCATATTTCGTATTGCGGGCGTAACCGTCATAATTTCAAACGCGGGAACCATTGTCCCGTTGACCGACGGTACAAGCTGCTGTGAAACAACTGCCTGCAATACCATGGAAAGCTGCACTGCAATCTGGTGCTGCTGGTTCGGCGGAAATACGTCTATAATACGGTCAATCGTATTTGCTGCGCCGATGGTATGCAGCGTTGAGAAAATTAAATGACCCGTTTCCGCTGCCGTCATGGCAACCTGGATGGTTTCATAATCGCGCATTTCACCAAGCAGGATTACGTTCGGGCTCTGGCGCAGCGCCGCACGCAGCGCGGTTACATAGCTTTCCGTATCGACGTTGATTTCACGCTGGCTGACAATGCTGCGGTTGTGCCTGTGCAGATATTCCAGCGGATCCTCCAGCGTAATGATGTGTTTGTCATAGTGCCGGTTGATATAGTCAATAATGCAGGCAAGCGAGGTCGATTTGCCGCTGCCTGCGGCTCCGGTAATCAGTACCAGTCCCTTCGGAAACTTGGCAAAATCAATGATTTTCTCCGGAATGCCAAGCTGTCCGGGATCCGGCAGGGAGAACGTGATAATCCGGATGACAATGGAGAGCGTGCTCCTTTGTTTATATGCGCTGACACGGAACCGGGAAAGTCCGGGGATGGCAAAGGAAAAATCGTCGTCTCCGTATTCGTTTAACGTATCAAGGGGACGGCCGCCTGCCATTTCGTAGATCTGTGAAATTACAGAAGCCGTATCGTCCGGTAAAAGCCGATCTTCGCCAATTTTGACGATGGCGCCCTGCAGCCGCATGGATACCGGCAGTCCGGCTACGATAAACACGTCTGATGCCCCCTCCTGGACCGCTTTTTCCAGTAAATTAATTGCATTTAATTCCATAAACGCAGCCTCCTTAAATTGAATTATTGTATAAGTTTGAGTGTATTGTCGCCTTCCCAGGTATCCGTGTGGATCACCTGCCAGGAAAGGATTTTATAAAAAGAATCTGCTTCTTTTTGTTTTATCTGGTTGGGGGAATGCACGGCAAGGCGGACCGAAAGCGCCTGAGTGTCATTCAGATTGACCCGGTAGGACAGCACAAACTGCCCGTCTGACCGGCCTGCCGTGGCAAATGCCTGTGTCTGCTCCTCTACCATGCGGTAAAATTCCTTTTCGTCTGACGCGTCTGTAAAGGCGTCTGCGAAGATGCGGTCTGCCTGCGCCAAAATCGTCTCGGCTTCGTTGGAAGCAGTGTAATAGTCGTCGGAATGCGCCTGTATTTTCTGTCCGAAGCGCGCGTCGCGCATTGCCGAAGAGAGGGACAGGGCAGCAAAAGTAACCATGCACAGAACGATAAAAACCATCATCAGGGATGTTGTCCCGATATTTGTAACCGGTAAGCTTTTCTTTTTCATAAGCGGATACCTCGTTGTAAAAAGATTATGGCCGGAGGGGCGCATGTAGCTTTAAATCCAGGGTATAGACGGCGTCTTTACTGTCAGCCGTATCCCAGACCGCAATTTGGCAGGAACGGACGCCCTCCGTTTCTTTTCCCTGCGTGATCTGCATGAAATAAGCCGCATTGTGGGTTTCACAGTGGTTCCAGTTTTCGTCAAAATAAACGGCGGCTTTGTCCGTATCCGTTACCGTATGCGGGTACTGCGAAAGCAGGCAGTCAGGAAACGGGATACCTGTGGACCGGGCATGCTTTAACAGCTCGGCGGCGTTGCCTGCCTGGTTGACGGCCATGTTCAATGCCGTTGCGTCCCCGCTGATCCGGCGGGAGGCGGCAAACATCTGAAGGCAGACGGTGCTTGCCAGCGAGAAGAACAGGATGGCAATGATAAGCTCCATCAGGAACATACGGGAGTGGCTGTTGTCGGAATGGTTCATAGCGTACTCCTTTCCGAAGAGATCAGAGTCTGCGTGTTCCCGTCCGGATCGACGGACGTAAAGCGGAATAGGCCGTCTGCGATTTCCTCTATCGTAAAACCGTTCAGTTCCATTATCGGTTTGCCGTCGTTTAAATGCGCTTCCACATCGTTGCGGATAAACAGTTCCTTTAACATGCCCTCGTGACCGTAGATGTAGGTTGTGTAGAGGACATCGTTCAGCCGGGTCTGCATGGCTAGGCAGTCCTGTCCTTCAATGGAAGTAACAAAAATGCCGCCGTCGGAGTCGTTCTGGCGGATTTTTTCATTGATATAGGAAAGGGAAATGCGTGCCCGGTCATTGCCTTCGGCATCTACGGTCTGTTTGCCGTAAAGATTGGCGGCAAGCATCAGCACAGCAAGCGAGGATGCTGCAAAGACAAAAAAGACGGCTATTGGAAAGATAAGATCAATCACATGTCTGTGCTGTGTACGCAATTTCAAGGGGAAACCTCCTTATTGGCCCGTTTTTTGATGATAGTCACATCCGGCATAATATTGGTGCCCAGGGGCTGGTAGTCTACAAAGTATTTTTGCTCGTTGTAAGTAATGCCGTAATGCTCCTGCAGATAGGAAAGGCTGGGCGGGTACATGCCTTCTATGGCATAGCAGTATGTGATCCCGCGAGTAACGGCTGCTTCAAGCGTCTGCATTTCTTCCGCCTCGGTCTTTGCGGAAACGGAAGAGACGGCGGTCCCAAACAACAGAATAACAGCCGCAAAAACGGCGGCGGAGATCAGTAAATTTCGGGAAGACGGTTGTTTTTTGTAAAAACGGTGTGTCATGCAAAGCACCTCCATTGTTCTTCTGCTACAGCCCAGCCATAATCCCCATCAGCGGCAGCATGACGGAAAGCAGGATTACTCCGACAATGACGGAAAGGATAATCACAAGAGTCGGCTCAATTGCCGCAATCATGCCTGAGATCCGTGCATCAATATCTTCCTCGTACTGTGCGGCGATTTTGTGCATTACTTCGTCTAAGACGCCGGTGCGGGAAGCGATGGTGGCCATCCGTGCATACGTCCCGGTAAAAATGCCGTTTTCCAGAAGTACTTCGCACAGGTCATTGCCCTGAGAAACTAAAGTGCGGCATTTTTCCAGCTTGCTGCGGAAGGAAGCCTGCTCGGTCAGCTCTGCAGTCAGGTTCAGGCAGTCTTCCGGGGTTAAGCCGCTGCTTAAGGTCAGCGCCATACCGTTTGAAAAGCGGTACGCCGAAATTTTCTGGGACAGCTCACGGCTGTTTGAAAATCGTTCCAGAAAAGCGCGGGAAAGCTGCTGTCCCTTTGCGGATTTGACCAGGAAAACGGCAAACGCTGCAATGGCAGCAAATATGCCGATAAAAAGAATAAAATTTGCATTGATAACATTACCGATATTTAAAATGACACGGGAAAATCCGGTCATCTGCGTCCCGAGCTGTTCAAAGACCTGGTTGAATACCGGCATGACCTTGGTAATCAGCGTCAGGATTACCAGAAGCATCATGGTAAGCATGATAAGCGGGTATGTAACGGCATTTTTGATTGTCTGTGCCAGGCTGGCTTCCTTTTCGTAGTAGGTGCCTAAGGATTCCATAACCTCGTCGAGCTTACCGGTTTGTTCGCCAATCTGTACCATGTTCAGCAGGTAAGCAGGGAAAACGTCCGTTCCTGCAAGCGATTCGTAGAGCGAGCCGGTCTGCATCAGCGTATCCTGAATCTTAGAAAGCAGCTGCCGTTCGTCGTCCGTGGCGGCGTCTTCCTGCATAATGGTGATTCCTTCAATGGAAGAAATGCCGGATTTCAAAATGATTGCCATCTGTGAGCAAAAAGAAGCGGCCTCCATATTTGAAAAAGGCGTCAATTTTGTCTTGCCCATACAAGCTCCTTTCCGGATCTCTGCGGCGCGTCTGCCGCAGGATCATGATTAATAGGAATATTTTACGACATAATTGGAACCGTCGCCGATGTATTTGCCGACGGATGAGCGGTCATTGCTTGCCGCCAGCGTCGGATCCATTAATGTCCAGGTAGTCCCGTCAAATTTGATGATTTTATCTACCCATCCGATGTCCTGGATATAGGTGCTGATCCAGGCGTGATAAGCTTCGCCGGAATAGCCGACCTCCAGCTTGGTCGGGATGCCCTGTGAACGCAGCATGGCACTCATTACGGCGGCATAGTCAAAACAGATGCCCTTGCCGGACGAGAGTGTCTCGTCGATAACCGGAAGGTATCCGTAGCTGACGTTTGCGGCTTTTTGTTCGTCGTAGGTGATGCTGGTAATTATATAATGATAGATCTGCTCAATGACTTCCAGATCGGAATGGGCACCCTGTGCCAGTTCGCTTCCCTTTGCCACGGTCGCGCTTTCCGCACGGAAATTTACGTATTGATTCGGATAAAGAAACGGCCCGAATTCGTTGGCAATGGATACGCTGATATCGGTGGAATATGCGACGGCATACATGTCGTCGCCCGCATTTTCGAGAAGCTGTATCTGGTATGCGCCGCTGCCGCAGGTAAGGGGGAACGTTTCGTATTCCTCTGTGCCGGACATAAGGTAAACATACTGGGTCTGATCGGGTCCCGTAATGCGCAGCTTGACCTTGCTGTTGCTCCCGGTGTAACGGACCATGACATAGCCTTCCGATGAATTGGAAGCATCCACGGAAGAAAAGTCATTTCCGTACACGTCGCTGCCGGAGGCTTCCGGTACCAGTACGTGCGGCGTATTGTCACGCGGCGGCGTGTTGTCGGCAGGTTCATCCGGTGTGCCCGGGGCGTCGGGCGTATCCGGCGTATCGCGCGGTGTGGAATCCGAAACCTGGCCGGAAGTACCTGCGGCCGGGCTTTCCTGGCGCGGGATATCCGGGGGTTCGCTGTCGGAACATCCGGTGATAAGGAAGCTAAAGAGGGACAAAAAACAAATCGCCAGTACTTTGTGTGTATGTTTCATGCCGGGTATCCTCCTGATTCTTTCTAGTCCGGTGTGTTTTGTTTTTTTGAGTATAGCATAAAATGTGCGAAAGGGCAATCTATTTTGTGGGAGAGGATGATGCCGGAACGGCAGATTTACCGGCTGCAGGCTGTACCGTGGATCGGATTTCAGGTATAATAGAAAGAAAAAAGGAGAAACAGAATGCCAAGGATAATTGAGATTACGGATTTATCCGTACCGGAGCTGGATGTGTTTGCACGCCTGACCGAACCGCAGCTGCTTCATATTTACGAGCCGCAGGCCGGGCTGTTTATTGCGGAAAGCCCGAAGGTCATAAAACGCGCTCTGGATGCGGGATATGAGCCGGTTTCCATGCTTCTGGAAAAGAAGCATGTGGAAGGGGAAGCGCGCGGGGTAATTGCGAGGTGCGGAGGAGATGTTTTGGTTTTTACCGCGGAGCATGCGGTTTTAAAGAGGCTGACCGGATTTGAGCTGACAAGGGGCGTGCTTTGCGCCATGCGCCGGAACGCCCTGCCGGCTCCGTCTGAACTGTGCCGCAGTGCAAGCCGGATTGCCGTATTGGAGAATGTCGTCAATCCGACCAACATCGGGGCGGTCTTTCGGTCGGCTGCGGCATTGGGGATGGACGCGGTTTTGCTTACGCCTGCATGCAGCAATCCTTTGTACCGGAGGGCAATCCGCGTGAGCATGGGCACGGTTTTTCAGATCCCCTGGACAATCCTGGACGGGGAAGAAACGGCGTGGCCCGGACGGGGTATGGATTTTTTGCGTAAAATGGGATTTCAAACCGCGGCCATGGCATTGAACGGCAAAGCCGTCCGCGTGGATGATCCGCGTCTGGCACAGGCAAAAAAGCTGGCGGTTATTCTGGGGACAGAGGGCGACGGGCTGGCGGAGGATACGGTTGCGGCGTGCGATTATACGGTGCGTATTCCGATGTTCCATGGGGTTGATTCCTTAAATGTGGCCGCGGCGAGCGCAGTGGCATTTTGGGAACTGGGGAAAAACAGGATGTAAAAGGGGCTGTCGGGAAATGACGCTTGCATTCCCGACAGCCCTTCCGGTCGTAAGGAGCTAACTGGTATGCTCCTTCTGCTGTTCAATAATATCCATAATCCGCTGGATTTCTGCTCCTTCTACCGGAGCTTCTCCGTACTCAAGATGCCTGCCGTCCCGATCCACGCCGCAGAGGTTGCTCTGTCCCTTTTTTCTGCCGCGCTCTACGGTGAAATAGTGGATTTCTTCGTTCTTCGGGTTCAGCGTAACATAAATACGGTGGCAAAGCTGCGCCGAATCCGTCACTTCCGGCAAATCCACCCGCACCAGCAGCAGTTCTTCACTGATATCAAGCGGCATGACCGAAAAATCCGCCTCACTGTACGGGTACAGTTCTTCGCTCTCGTATGCGTTCTGGTAAATTTCATTGACGACGGTTTCCCGATCGTCGCTGAGCTGCTGTACAAAGGAGGGGCCCTCCTTATAAATCCTCGACGGGAACTCCTGGAATTCCGCTTTCTGGCGCAGCGCTATTTTCATCTGCTGCGGTGTCAGCTTCACCGGCTTTGCGCCTGCCCGCAGCGCTTCGTCCTCCCGGTGTAAAGCCTCTAACAGCTCCTTGCGGAAAATCAGGTTGTCCGTAAACGGATTTACGGCAATTCCTTCGGCATTCATGCTTCCGTTCATTACAATGCCCACACACGATTGGAACGGTACATTCATCAGGACGTCAAAGGGGGGCTCTTTCGGAATCTGTTCTGCCGTTGTGTAAACCGGAAAAAATACAACGCCCTCTTTGTTTTTTAAAATAGAAGGAATCGGGGCCGCTTCCTTCGGAAGGGTAAGCTGTTCACCGTTCTTCTCCTTGGCAAGCCGACGGAATTCTTCTGCTTCCGGTGTGTCGGGCAGGATGGCGGGGGAAAGAAAAACCGTTTTCCGCATCTGGTGAACCAATGCCCTCAAATTGTCCCGGACGGGATCCTCTTTGTAGATCTGGATCAGTGTTTCTGTTTTTTTGGTTTCGTTGTTCATGGCTTCTCCGTTATCTTTTCGTTTATTCTTTGCTTTTTTGTGCAAGCTTATTATATCATATGTTGAAATTTTCGTCACCTTTTATTTTATCGTTTTTGCAGGCAGGCTGTGGCAGCTTATTCCAGCCTGCAGGAAGCATATTTTTTTGCGGCCTCCATAGACTAATCCCTGCCGCAGTATTTGAGCACGAAAGGAGAAGCAACAATGGGTGTTACAGAAAATACGGATATTTCATTTGCGGTTAATACGCTGGACGAAATTCCTACTCCGTCCGCAAATGCCAAGGAAATTACAGGACTGGTGAAAAAGGGCGGGAAAATTACGGGATATCAGCTTTCGGATAACCGGATAGTGAATAAGGAAGAAGGCGTAGCGCTTGCCAAAGCCGGGGAAATCGCAGGCGTCGGCATTGCGCACCGCAGGGGAACCGAATATTTGAAATCGATTCCCGACGGCACGGACGAAAACAATTTAAGCCATCTGCCGACGGTAAAAGCGTCTGTAAAATAAATAAAAGAAGCTGGCGGAAACGTGACAGCCTGTTCCGCCAGCCTTTTTTATTTCATTGGCAGGGTTTATTTTTATATTTTGGATCCAGTACCGGCTTTCCGTCCGCATCCAGCAGCGGCGTAATTCCTCCGGCATATCCCTGACAATGCCATAAATACTGCACGCCCGTTTCCTGATCTACCAAGATCTGGGTTTCTCCCGACGTCAGTCTGTTCCCTTCCCGGAAAATCCGTTCAAAGCGTTTCATTTGCATCAATCCTCCCGTTCCATCTGCTCCATAAATTCTGCCGCGTCATCCGGCGCGTCGTCCATTGTTTCGTCTCCGATATCCACCACATGAACTTCTTTGCGGTACAGGATATCGTACATGACCGGTACGATAAACATCGTCATAAAGGTTGCGTACAAAAGCCCGCCCGCTACGACGACCGCCATACCCCTGCCTAACTCGCTTGCCGTATTGCGGCTGAAAACCATTGCAAGCATTGCAAGGATTGTGGTAAACGCCGTCATTAAAATCGGGCGCATACGCGTTTTGCCGGTTGCAATCAGAGCGTCGTGCCGTGTCATGCCGCCGGCGCGCAGCTGGTTGGTGTAGTCCACAAATACTATTCCGTTATTTACAACGGTTCCCATTAATACCAGAAAGCCCATTAATGTGATTAAAGACATCTGCTCTCCGGTAAAGAGCATTGCCAAAAGCCCTCCGGTAAATGCCAGCGGAACGGTGAAAATAACGATAAACGGCGATAAGAGGCTCTGGAACTGCGCTACCATAACAAGGTAAATCAGCACAAATCCCAAAATCAACAGCTTGCCCATCTGCTCTAGCATATCGGTTGTATTTGACGTTTCACCGCCAAATTCATAGCTGTAGCCGTCCGGCATATCGTAGCCGTTTAACAGGTCTTCCACTTCCCTTGATAAAATGGTCGTATTATATCCGTCTAAGGTTTCCGCCGTTACGCTCATGTAACGCTCGCCGTTGGTGCGGTTGATGCCTGCTACGCTTGTGCCGTAGTCCAGTGTGGCAAATTCGCTCAGCCGGTGCGTTTCGGTTACGGTTTTGCCGTCGTCATCCTGCTTTTGCGTTTCAAATTCCATATCCATCAGGTTTTCTTTGGTCAGAAGGTCGGTTTCGTCTACTATGACTACGTCGAGATCCGTTTCGCCCGCTTTTATGGTGACCGCCGTTTTGTCTGTGGTCAGCCGTTCTGAAATGTCTCCGTAGATCTGCGCTCCGGTCAGGCCCAGACGCATGGATTTGTCTTTGTCAATATTTAAGTGGATTTCTTCGTCGGCTTCCTCCTGCCCGTTGCTGATGTTGTCAAATCCTTCTACTTTTTCGAGTATTCCCATTACTTCTTCGCTGATTTTGGTCAGCGTTTCAAGATCCTGCCCGTGGATATCTACCTGAAGGCCGCTTCCGAGCATCTGATCCATTTCACCCATCATGGAGTTGGATACCGCGACTTCGCATTCAAGTTCTTTGGTGTTTTCTTCGATTTGGAGGCAGATTTCTTCTACCTGTTTTTTGCTGTTGTATTCTTCTTTGGGCAGGACATAGACGGAGAAGCTGCCAAAGCCGTCTCCGGAATCGCCCGTCATGCCGCCGAACAGCCCGGCGGAACTGCTGCCGTCCATAGATCCGGCGTATTCCACGCCTTCTGCCGCTAATATGGCGTCCATAACCTCATCCGCCTTGCGGTAAGCCGTCTCTTTGTCGTCGTCGTCCGGCATGGTTACCGTAACGGAAATCTGCTCTCCTCCCATATCCGGGATCAGTACGATTCCCATGCTTAACACCGTGACGATACAAAATACCAGCAGCGCCACCGAAATTCCGAGCGGGATTACTTTTATGCGCAGGCAGAATTTCAGGATCACCGCGTATACCTCCTGGATTTTGTCAAAAATGCGGTGCGGCTTTGGCGTCGCTTTCTTTAGGAGGGCGGAGCCAATGGTCGGTACGGCGGTTAAAGCCACAATCAGGGACGCCGTCAGGGCAAACGTAATGGTCAGGGCGAACGGAAGCATTAAATCCCGTACCATGCCGGTTGTAAATACCATCGGGAAAAAGACGCAGATGGTTGTCAGCGTGGACGCAATGATGGCGCCTGCCACCTGCTTTGCCCCCTGGAACGCGGCGCGCGGAGAACTGAGCCCGCGGTAGCGCAGCCGGTATACATTTTCGATTACGACGATGGAGTTGTCTACCAGCATGCCGACTGCCAGCGACAGGCCGGACAGCGACATCATATTGATGGACAGCCCTGCAAAATACATAATGATAATGGACACCAGTACACTGAACGGGATGCTGAACGCCACGACAAGCGTCGGCCGGATATCCATCAGGAATACGGCAAGGATGAATACGGCAAGCAGCGCGCCTATCAGCATACTTGACGCAATACTTTCAATCAGCACGGAAATATATTCGCCCTGATCCATCAGAGGCGTAATATTCAGCTCCGGATAGTCTGCCTGCAGTTCGTCAATCGCTTCTAAGCATTGCTTAGAGACGTCGCTTGTGCCCGCCGTGCTGCCTTTAAAAATCGAGAGGATAATCCCGGGATCGCCGTTGACTTTGGCGTAGGATTCCCCGGCGTTGTCAATCGTCGTCAGATCCGCCACATCCTGTAACCGGATATCCCCGATATCCTTGATTTCACAGAGTACCATCTGTTCCAGTTCTTCCTGCGAGGTGTAGCTTTCACCGACTTTTAACAGCCACTGCTTGTCGGTTTCATCATCAATATAACCTGCCGGCATACTGAAATTCTGTGCGTAGATCATGCCGGAAAGTGCTTCAAGCGTCAGCATCTGGTCGATATTGGCGTTTTTGCGCGCTTCCGTTACGGAATCCTGGTAGGTTTTGTTGGCGTTTTCGAGTTCTTCTTTGGCCTCTTCCATTGCTGTTTTGGCTGCCGCAATCTGCGCGCTGCCGGAGCCAAACCCGGCGGCTGCCGCAATTTTGCCTGCTTCCGCCTGTTTATAGGCGTCGTCTACGGTGGACATCTGGGTCTCCACCTGTTTTAAAACCTCTTCCGCTACCTTTATTTCGATTTCCAGGTTGGCAAGTTCGGTTTCTATCTGGGGCAGGCGGACATGGACGATTTCGTAAAGCTGTTTGAGCGTTTTTTTGTCAAGGCTTTTGGCCTGTTCCGCCATCGAGGCGTCCAGCTGGGACCCCGGCATGGCGGAAAGCGTCTCAACCGCCGATTTAAAATAGGCCAGCTTCTTAGGATGATCCATGGCGTCCTTCACGTCCGCGGGCATCTGCGCCGCATCCAGCGGGCTGTATTCCCCAAGCTGCGCCTGCATTGCGGCCGCGGC
This sequence comes from uncultured Roseburia sp., assembly GCA_947057405.1. Lineage (GTDB taxonomy): Bacteria > Bacillota > Clostridia > Lachnospirales > Lachnospiraceae > Roseburia_B. The sequence continues at coordinate 6,230 of CAMSEJ010000006.1, read as the reverse complement.
TGCCTGCAGCTGTGCAAACATTTCGTTTAAGCTGCTGTATGTACTTTCGATGTTGTTCTTTTTGTAAGCCTTTTTTTCTCCTTCCAGGGCGGATTTGCTGGCTTTTAAGCTGGTAAGCTGCGACTCGTAGGAAGCCCTTGTGGCAACCGCCTGGTTTAATGCAAGCGTAGCGTCCGCCAATTCCGTCGTCGTCGTATCCTGCTGGCTGGAAAGATCCTGTTCTTTTTTGTTGATTTCCGAACGGGCTTTTGCCAGGGAGCTTTCTGCGTCCGCCAGTTCGTTTTTGGCGTCGGAGAGCTTATCGTTTGTCAAAAGCAGGATTTTTTCGTTGATTTGGTCGATTTTTTCCTGGTTTAAGCGTACCTCTATTGACTTTTCCACGATTCCGATATCCGAAACGCTGGCTACGCCTCCCTGCCGCTCAAAGTACGGAATGACGGTGTCCTGCGCAAAATCCGAAAGTTCATAGATATCCATGCCTTCGCAGCTGACGCTGGCGTACATCGTCGCCATCATATCCATGCTGATTTCCATGATATTGGGCTTGCCGCAGGTATCCGGCAGAAGCGACTCAATCTGGTTGGTCGCGGACGACACCTTGACCATTGCGGAATCCATGCTGGTGTCTTCTTCAAATTCCAGCATGACCATGCTGTAGTTTTCCGCGCTGGTGCTCGTGACTTCTTCTACGCCGTTAATGGTACCCAGTGCGCTTTCCATCGGCTTTGTAACGCTTTCTTCCACTTTTTCCGGACTGGCCCCGGGATACGTCGTAACAACTATCATATACGGCATGCTCATGTCCGGCAGAAGATCCGTCTTCATCCCCGTAAGGCAGACAAATCCGATAACCAGGACGACAATGACCGCTACCAGAACCGTAAACGGCTTCTTTACACTGTATTTTATCATCGCAACCTCCATGTTCACATTGAACGGTATGTTAAACGTCTGTATTTTAACACAATTTGAGGAGATAAGGTTATGATTTCGGGAGATTTTATATTTTTTTCAGATTTAAGAAACGGCAGACAAAACCCGGGCTCTGGTTTCGTCTGCCGCTTGTCGGATTCATTACAGAAGAATCTATTTTACTTCTTTTTTGAGAATTTCCTTCAGAGTGTCCGCCGATGCCCGCAGCTTTTCGCGTTCTTCTTCATTCAGCGGAATCGGCACATGCGTTTCAACCCCATGCTTGCCTACAACCGCCGGCATACTTAGGACGACATCTTCAATGCCGTATTCCCCGTGCATCATAGACGATACCGGCAGGATGGATTTTTCGTCCCGGATAATGACTTCGCAGATCCGTTTGACTGCCATTGCAATTCCGTAATAAGTGGCATGCTTTTTTTTGATAATCTCGTAAGCGCTGTTTTTGACATGCTCTGCAATCTGGCGGGAGTTTTCGTCATGTGCAAAATGCCCCCGCATTTCGCAGAATTCGCTCAGGGCAATTCCGGATACATTGGCGCTGCTGAACGCCGCGATTTCACTGTCTCCGTGCTCGCCGACAATAAATGCATGTACGCTCCTGCTGTCTACCGACAGGTGTTCCCCGAGCGCGCATTTGAGCCGGGCGGTATCCAGAACCGTACCGGAGCCGATTACGCGGTTTTCCGTAAAACCGGACAGTTTTAATGCGGTGTACGTAAGAATGTCAACCGGGTTTGAAACCACCAGCAGAATGCCGCCGCAGCCCCGCTTTGCAATTTCAGGAATGATGCTGCCGAAAATTGCCACGTTTTTGTGAACCAGATCCAAACGGGTTTCTCCGGGCTTCTGGTTGGCTCCTGCCGTAATAATAATAATGGCGGCGTCTGTAATATCGTCATAATCCCCGGCGTATATTTTCATCTGTCTTGCAAACGGGACGCCGTGCCCGATGTCAAGCGCTTCTCCTTCTGCCCTTGCCCGATCCGCATCAATCAGGACCATTTCCGAAAACAGTCCGCTCTGCATCAGGCAGAACGCCGAGGCAGAACCGACAAAACCGCAGCCAATTATGGCAACCTTTCTGATATTGACGTGCGCTGCATTATTTTTTTGCTCCATATCAAATCCTCCTTTTTGTGTTGTGGCAGCTGCAGCTTAAGCTTGCTCCAGACATATCGTATACCCCGCGATTTCACATACGGTATAAGCCGGCGGCGCAGTATCGTCTGTGCCGTGTGCAGCCCGGTATGTTCGGGGGCAAAATCCCCGTTTTGTTAAGTGGTAAACTGCGCGTTTTACATGGTTTGTTCCCAGTACAATCTGTCCGGCCGGCCGTTCCTCCGATGCGGTACGGATTTCTGCGAAGCCCCCTGTCAAAGCAGAATCCGCGCCCAGCAGTGCCGCAAGCGTATCTGCCGCCGTTTTGGCTTCCGTTTCGGTTCGGGCAGGGATGACAATGCGTTTGAGCGAAAATCCAAGCATTGCGTCAACGGCCTCCCTGGTCTTTGCGGTAATGCCGTCCCAGTCCTTTGCCCGGATGAAATCGCTGTTCGCCATCCAGCTTCCGCCGCAGGCAATGATTTTATCAAATGCCAGGTAACGGTTCATATTATGAAGGGAGATTCCTCCGGTCGGCATAAATTTGAGCGTGCGATAGGGGGCTGCCATTGCCCGGATTGCCGCTAACCCGCCGTTTGCCTCCGCCGGGAAAAATTTTACGACCGAAAGCCCCATAGAAAGCGCACGCTCCATATCACTGGGACTGGCGCAGCCCGGAAAAACGGGAATCCCGCGGTTTAAGCACCATTCCACAACGGCTGGGTTAAAACCGGGGCTTACAATGAATGCGGCTCCCGCGTCGGCTGCGCACGCGGCCTGCTCCGTGGTCAGTACGGTTCCGGCTCCGACTAACAGTTCCGGAAAATGCTCTGCCATCCGTCGAATTACTTCTGGGGCGGCATCGGTACGAAAGGTCACTTCCGCACAGGGAAGGCCGCCGCGGATCAGCGCCCTAGCCAAAGGCACTGCGTCTTCGGCGCTGTCAAGGGCAATGACCGGAACAATACCGATACCGGAAAATTCTTCTAATACCTTGTTCATGCTGTACTCCTTTTTTGCAGATATCATTTCCGAACGGAGCAAAAATTATGCGGGTTCCCCAAAAAGGAGCTGCCGGGCGGCATGCCGGTATTTTATTTGATTTTTCCCAGATTGTACTTTTCTTTAAACAGCTCTACCTGCATTTCAAAGGAAACGTCATCCTTTTCCCGCAGACGGTTCGCGTAGCTGTGTGCTTCCAGTTCCGTATCCTGTCCCTGGATCAGGTAAAGTGCGATATTGGAGCAGTGATCCGCAACCCTTTCATAATTGGTTGCGATATCAGACAGGATCAAGCCCAGCTCAATCGTACACTTTCCTTTCCGCAGTCGTTTTACATGGCGTTTTTTGACATTTTTATTCAGGCCGTCAATAACCTCCTCTAAAGGTTCCACCGTAAGGGCGCGCTGTTCATCGCCATCCGTAAACGCGCCGAAGGCACGGCTTAAAATGTCCTCTACCGCTTCGGTATAGACAAAAATCTCTTCCATCGCCTTTTTGGAGAAGTATAGCTTGCGCTTGTGCATTTCTGCTGCGGCTTCTACAATATTTGCTGCGTGGTCGGAGATGCGTTCGATATCCGTAATGCAGTGCAAAAGCGTAGAAACATTCTGGCTGTCCTGGTATGCCAGGTTCTGGCTGTTCAGCTTGGCAAGGTATACGCCAAGCTTATCCTCGTACACGTCAATCCGGTTCTCAAGCAAAATTACTTCCGCAGCCGTTTCTGCCGAATAATTACCCAGCAGTACGTCTGCTGCCTGCAGGAAGCATTCTTTCGACAGCTCTGCCATTTTGCCCGCAAGGCTTCTGCACTGTTCAATGGCAAATCCGGGTGTCTGCAGAAAGCGGTCGTCCAGAATCAGGAACTCCGTGTCCTCCGCCGGTGTCATTTCGTCCTTGGACAGCGGAATGGTCAGATATGCCAGCTTTTCCAATCCCCGGATAAACGGCAGCAGCAAAAGGGTCGTCCCGATGTTAAATATGCTGTGAATCAGCGCAATGCCCGCCGCTCCGATGGTGTCATCCGAAAAACGGAAATCAATAAACAAATCCGCTCCGAAATACAGTACCATAAATGCGGCCGCTCCAATCAGGTTAAAATACAGGTGGACAAACGCCGTGCGCCGTGCGCTTTTGTTTGCTCCGATTGCGGACAGCATGGCCGTGACACAGGTCCCGATATTCTGTCCCATAATAATCGGGATACAGGTGGCATACGTAAATGCCCCGGTTGCCGAAAGCGCCTGTAAAATACCTACGGAAGCAGAGGACGACTGGATCACCGCCGTAAGGACGGCGCCCGTGATTACGCCCAGAAGCGGGTTTTGGAACACGGTAAGCAGGCTTGTAAATTCCGGGACATCCGCCAGTGGCTTTACGGCGCCGCTCATGGATTCCATACCGAACATTAAAACCGCAAAGCCCAGCAGGATTTCGCCGATATCTTTTTTCCGGCTGTTTTTTCCGGACATAAAAAGAATAATCCCAATCATTGCCAGCACCGGGGAAAACGATGACGGTTTCAGCAGGCGGATCAGCACGGCATCGCTCTCGACGCCGGTCAGGCTTAAAATCCAGGACGTAACGGTAGTTCCGATGTTTGCGCCCATGATAATGCCGATTGCCTGGGAGAGTTTCATAATGCCGGAGTTTACAAAGCCGACCACCATAACGGTTGTGGCGGAAGAGGACTGGATGACTGCGGTGACGCCGGTTCCCAACAGAACGGCAAATAAAGGATTGGAGGTCAGGCGTTCTAACAGCAGCTCTAATTTCCCGCCGGAAACCTTTTCCAGGCCGCTTCCCATGACACTCATTCCATACAGAAATAATGCGAGTCCTCCAACTAACGTTAAAATGCCAAAAATATCCATGTTTTTTTCCTATCCTTTTTGTTATTCTTTGTCTCAGGGCTGCATTTTACAGTTGTAGTGTATCCTTTTGAGTGAAAAAATACAAGAGATTTGATTGTATTATTTTTAAAGCGCGTTGGAAAAAGAAATTTTCTGCACATATTTTTGAGGTTACTGCATATATATGATAATGGGGTCAATTTTTTCAGAAACAAGACAGGATCAGAACAATCTATTGAGGAAGGAATCCATGTATACAGAAACGCTAAACCATAAACTGTCCGATCCGGAGTTCCTTTTAAAGAAGGAATGGGTCATCCGGCAAATTCAATTTAAGCTCAGATTAATCGATCTCGAACTGTCGGCACAGCATAAGCGCACCATGATCCAAAAAATCGAGCACCGTATCAAGGATGCCGAAAGCATTGCAAGAAAGCTGATGAAAAAAGGCTATAAGATTACGTTTGAAAATGCGTACCAGAAATTAAACGATATTATCGGTGTCCGGGTTGTATGCCTTTACCGCGACGACTTATACAACATTGCAGATCTGTTAAAACAGCAGAAGGATTTCACGTTAATTAAAGAAAAGGATTACATAAAAAATCCCAAAAAGAGCGGTTACCAGAGCCTGCATTTGATTTTTGATGTCCCTTTGACCTATAAAGATACGGTAGAGCAGCAGCGCGTAGAAATCCAGATACGCACGGTGGCAATGGATTTCTGGGCAGGCGTAGACAACCAGATTTGTTATAAGAAAAACCCGGCAAAAATGAAAACGGCAGAGCGGGCGCTCAAAAATTATTCAACGGAAATCAGCCGAATGGATAAACAAATGCTGGAGCTGCGCAGGAATGCAGAGCGTTAACCGCATTCCCTGGGGCAGCTCCGGCTGGCTTTACTGATAAATTACTTTACAGAATTTCTTTTTTCCGCGTTTTAGCACGAAATCCCCTGCCATAATTTCATCCGGTGTATAGGTTTTGCGGGAATCCGCCACCTTTTCGCCGTTTACGGTAACGCCGCCCTGCTCGACATTGCGGCGGGCCTCTGCCCGTGAAGCGGCCAGGGATGCGCTAACCAGAAGGCCTAAGATATCAATGCTGCCGTCGCGCAGATCCGCTTCCGTAATAACAGCCGTGGGCATATCCGCCGCGTTCCCGCCGGAAAACAGCGCTTTTGCGCTTTCCTCCGCCTTTTTGGCTTCTTCCTCGCCGTGAATCAGATTGGTCAGTTCATAGGCGAGGATTTCTTTTGCGCGGTTGAGCTGGCTGCCTTCCCAGGTCTCCATGGCTTCGATCTCTTCCAGCGGCAAAAAGGTCAGCATTTTAATGCAAGATCGGA
>CAMSEJ010000005.1 GCA_947057405.1 uncultured Roseburia sp. | reverse complement strand
TATGAAAGTAAAACAGCAGCGTAAACAGAAATTCTCTACCAGAGAATATACACGTTGTAAAATCTGTGGACGTCCGCATTCGGTATTAAGGAAGTACGGTGTGTGCCGTGTGTGCTTCCGTGAATTAGCATACAAGGGACAGATTCCAGGCGTAAGGAAGGCTTCCTGGTAAGCCTGATACCCAGATAATAGTAAGGAGGAAAATTCAATCATGACAATGAGCGATCCAATCGCAGATATGCTTACAAGAATCCGTAATGCAAATACTGCCAAACATGATACAGTAGACATTCCGGCATCCAAGATGAAAATTGCAATCGCGGACATCTTAGTGGATGAAGGATATGTTTTAAAATATGACATCATTGAAGAAAACAACTTCAAGACAATTCATGTCACCTTAAAATACGGTGCGGACAAGAATGAGAAAATTATTTCCGGCTTAAAAAGGATCTCCAAGCCGGGACTTCGCGTCTATGCCGGGAAAGATAAAATCCCTTATGTGCTCGGCGGGCTCGGGATAGCAATCCTTTCCACCAACCAGGGAATTATTACAGACAAACAGGCCAGAAAGTTAGAAGTCGGCGGCGAAGTGCTGGCTTTTGTATGGTAATCGGTACACAAATCAACGAATAATTAAATTACAGGAGGTACGGGCATGTCACGAATAGGAAGAATGCCAATCGCAGTTCCGGCAGGCGTTACTGTCGATATTGCAGAAAATAATCATGTGACGGTAAAAGGTCCGAAAGGGACTCTGGAAAGAACGCTCCCGGCGGAAATGAACATCAAATTAGAAGATTCCGTTATTACCGTAACAAGGCCGAACGATTTAAAGAGAATGAAATCGCTGCACGGCTTAACCAGGACACTGGTCAACAACATGGTAGTCGGCGTTACCGAAGGTTATACGAAGAACCTGGAAGTAAACGGAGTCGGTTACAGGGCATCCAAAGCCGGGAAAAAGCTGACCTTGAACTTAGGATACTCCCATCCGGTAGAGATGACAGATCCGGAAGGGATAGAGTCTGCCGTGGAAGGCAACAAGATCACCGTCAAAGGGATTGATAAAGAAAAGGTTGGCCAGTACGCTGCCGAAATCAGGGATAAGAGAAGACCTGAACCGTATAAGGGCAAGGGTATCAAGTATGCTGATGAAGTGATCCGGCGTAAAGTTGGTAAAACTGGCAAGAAATAGGTAAAGGAGTGGACAAAGAATGATAAGAAAGAAATCAAGGGCAGAAGTTCGCCAAAAAAAGCACAGAAGACTTCGCAATCGTCTTGCCGGAACAACTGAGCGGCCGCGTCTGGCGGTATTTCGCAGCAACAGCCATATGTACGTTCAGGTAATTGATGATACGGTCGGCCATACGCTTGCGTCTGCTTCTACCGTAGAGAAGGAAGTAAGCGCAGAGCTTGAAAAAACCAATAACGTAGAAGCAGCAGCACACCTTGGGACAGTAATCGCGAAAAGGGCGTTGGACAAAGGCGTCACGAAGGTCGTTTTTGACAGAGGCGGATATATCTACCAGGGTAAAGTAAAAGCTTTAGCCGATGCGGCCCGTGAAGCTGGCTTAGAGTTTTAGAAGGAGGACGCGAATACATGAAACGTACAATCATTGATGCTAGTCAATTTGAATTAAATGAGAAAGTGGTATCAATCAAGCGTGTAACAAAGGTTGTCAAAGGTGGACGTAACTTCCGTTTTACCGCACTGGTAGTTGTCGGAGACGGCAACGGCCATGTCGGCGCAGGGCTTGGCAAAGCAACTGAAATTCCCGAAGCCATCCGCAAGGGAAAAGAAGACGCGATGAAAAAATTAATCGAAGTGAAGTTAGACGATAACAAGAGTATCACGCATGACACAACAGGAAAACATACTGGCGCATCCGTATTGTTAAAGAGGGCTCCGGAAGGTACCGGTGTAATCGCGGGCGGTCCGGCACGTAGCGTGTGCGAGCTTGCCGGCATCAGCAACATACGTACCAAATCCCTCGGCTCAAACAACAAGCAGAACGTTGTGCTCGCCACAATCCATGCTTTAAGCCAGTTAAAATCCCCGGAAGAAGTAGCGAGGCTCCGCGGCAAATCTGTGGAAGAAATCGTCGGTTAAGGAGGGTATTTAAAATGGCAGAACAATTAAAAATCACACTGGTAAAGTCTACAATCGGTGCAGTTCCAAAGAACAAAAAGACAGTAGTGGCCTTAGGCTTAAATAAAATCGGCAAGACAGTTACCATGCCGGACAACAAGTCGGTTCGCGGAATGATCCAGAATGTACGGCATTTAGTAAAAGTAGAAGAAATCTAGTTGCAAAGATAAGGAGGTGCCAGAATGGATTTATCAAATTTAAGCCCTGCACGGGGTTCTGTGCATAACAGATTCAGAAGAGGACGCGGGCATGCTTCCGGAAACGGTAAGACGGCCGGCAAAGGGCATAAGGGTCAGAAAGCCCGCTCCGGTGCTCCAAGGCCCGGTTTTGAAGGCGGCCAGATGCCGTTATACAGAAGGATTCCGAAGAGAGGGTTCACCTGTATCAATTCCAAGGATATCGTAGGGATCAATTTATCGGCTCTGGAAGTATTTGACAACGGCTCTGTCGTGACGATAGCGGATTTAATGGTAAAAGGGATTGTCAAGAATCCGAGGGACGGCGTAAAAATCCTTGGAAAAGGTGAGCTGACTAAGAAGCTTACCGTACAGGTAGACGGATTCAGTACAAAAGCAAAAGAACAAATCGAAGCTCTTGGCGGAAAAGCAGAGATAAAATCCTTTAACAGACGGGCAGAGATCAAATCTCTCCGGAAAGAAGTGAAAGACCGTCGTGGAAAAGCAGAGGTGATCTAATGTTAAAGACGCTCCGTAATGCATTTAAGATTAAGGATATACGGAATCGAATCATATTTACTTTTTTAATGCTCATCGTAATCAGGATTGGAAGCCAGCTTCCGGTCCCCGGCGTTGACCAGGAAGTGTTTAAGAACTGGTTTGCGACACAGAGCAATGACGCATTCAGTTTCTTTGATGCGGTAACAGGCGGTTCTTTCGAGCAGATGTCAATCTTTGCATTGAACATTACGCCTTACATCACATCATCCATCATTATGCAGCTTCTTACAATTGCAATTCCGAAACTGGAGGAGATGCAGAAAGATGGTGAAGAAGGCAGGAAGAAAATCGCCGAATTTACCCGTTATGTCACAGTGGGCCTTGCTTTAATCGAATCCGTTGCAATGGCAATCGGATTTGGGCGCAGCGGTTACCTGACGAACTACAATGCGTTAAGCGTCATTTCCGTTGTTGTAACCTTAACCGCCGGTTCGGCAGTTTTGATGTGGCTTGGCGAACGGATTACGGAAAAAGGAATCGGAAATGGTATCTCCATCGTGCTTGTCATTAATATCATCTCCCGCCTGCCGGAGGATTTGAGCACATTGTACCAGCAGTTTATAGCCGGGCAGAGCGTGCCGGCAAAAGCCGTGCTTGCCGCAGTCATCATTCTTGCGGTAATCATCGCAATGGTGGTATTCGTTATTTTACTGCAGGATGCGGAACGCAGGATTCCGGTACAGTATTCCAGGAAGCTGCAGGGCAGGAAACAGGTTGGCGGGCAGTCAACCCATATCCCGTTAAAAGTAAATACCGGCGGTGTTATCCCGGTTATTTTTGCACAGTCTCTGATGCAGACGCCCGTCATTATTGCTTCCCTGATGGGAAAGGGCAACGGCACGGGGATTGGCAGCAAGATTTTAAAGGGATTGTCCCAGTCGAACTGGTGCAGCTTAAGCGAGCCGGTTTACTCCATCGGGCTTGTGATTTATATTGCGCTCATCATTGCGTTTGCGTATTTTTACACATCCATCACGTTCAACCCGCTTGAGATTGCAAACAACATGAAAAAACAGGGCGGCTTTATCCCGGGTATCCGCCCGGGCAAACCAACCAGTGAGTATTTAAATAAAATCCTGACATATATTGTTTTTATAGGGGCTGTCGGCCTGGCATTTGTCGCATTCCTGCCGATTTTCTTCAGCGGTGTATTTAACGCGAATATATCCTTTGGCGGGACATCTATCATCATTATCGTAGGTGTTGTCATTGAAACAATCAAACAGATTGAATCACAAATGCTGGTACGCTACTATAAAGGATTTTTAAACGATTAATAGAAAAGTTTGGAGATACTGGCTTTTGCCGTATCTCCAATCGTGTATTTATTTAGCAGGAGGAAGGTATTCTTATGAAAATCATAATGCTCGGCGCGCCCGGGGCAGGAAAAGGCACACAGGCAAAACAGATTGCAGGCAAATATCAGATCCCGCATATTTCTACGGGTGACATTTTCCGTGCGAACATCAAGGAAGGCACTCCGCTTGGTGCAAAAGCGAAGGAATTTATGGACCAGGGCTTACTGGTGCCGGATGAGCTGGTAGTGGAGCTGGTTGCAGACCGGATTGTAAAAGAAGACTGCAGAGACGGTTTTGTATTAGACGGGTTCCCGCGGACCATTCCGCAGGCGAAGGCGCTGGACGAAGCGCTTTCTAAGATGGGCGAAAAAATGGATTATGCCATAGACGTAGACGTTCCGGACGAACATATCGTAAACCGCATGGGCGGACGGCGCGCATGCTTAAGCTGCGGCGCAACCTATCACGTTGTGAATATTCCGACCAGGACAGAAGGCATCTGTGACAAATGCGGGAGCGCCGTCGTTTTGCGTGACGACGACAAGCCGGAAACGGTGCAGAAGCGCCTGGCTGTTTACCACGAACAGACGCAGCCGTTGATTGAGTATTACAGCGCGCAGGGGATATTAAAATCCGTGGACGGCACGCGTCCGATGGAAGAAGTGTTTGCAGAGATTGTACGGATTTTAGGAGCTTAATCTATGCCGGTGACAATAAAATCTGCCAGGGAGATAGAACTTATGAGGGCAGCCGGTAAAATTCTGGGCAAGGTACACCAGGATTTGGGGAAAGCGTTAAAGCCGGGAATGACTACGTTAGAGATTGACCGCATGTGCGAGGAAATGATCAAAAGCTACGGCTGTATCCCGTCCTTTAAAAATTACCAGGGATTTCCCGCATCGGTTTGTGTTTCCGTAAATGAAGAGGTCGTACACGGCATCCCGTCCCCGAAGCGTGTGTTAAAGGAAGGCGACATTGTCAGCCTGGACATTGGGGTGATATATAAGGGCTACCATTCGGATGCGGCCAGAACGCATGGAATCGGTGAAATATCCAGACATGCCGGTCTTTTGATCCGGCGCACAAGGGAAAGCTTTTTTGCCGGAATGAAATATGCTATGGCCGGCAGGTATTTACACCAGATATCTGCGGCGATCTATGATTATGCCAGAGGATGCGGATACGGCGTGGTGCGGGATCTGGTCGGTCACGGGATTGGCAGACACCTGCATGAGGATCCGGAGGTACCCAATTTCCGAAAGCTTACCAGGGGTATCCGGCTTCGGCCCGGAATGACGCTTGCAGTGGAACCGATGATTAATGAAGGAACCTGGAAGGTCGGATGGCGTAAAAACGGGTGGACGGTTGTCACCAGCGACCGCAGGCTGTCCGCCCATTACGAAAACACAATCCTGATTACAGACGGGCGGCCGGAGATCCTCTCCATAACGGAGGATGAGGCTGCGCGGGGAATCTGGACACCGGGAGGGAATGCATGAAATACGAATTTGCAAAGTCCCTGTCCGGGCATGATAAGGACAGGATTTACCTGATTTTGGCGAAGGAAGGGCGTTTTGCGTACCTGGCGGACGGAACAGCGCATACCAGGGAGCGCCCGAAAAAGAAGAACGAGAAGCATTATCAGGTGATAAAACATATTCCGGATGAGATCCGGAGACGGCTTGAAGCAAACGAACCGCCGCAGGATGAACAGATTCGGCTGGCGGTAAGGGATTATGAACGATCAATCAATCAGTAGGAGGCAACAGGAATGTCAAAAGCAGATGTTATCGAAGTAGAAGGTAAGGTTGTGGAGAAACTTCCAAACGCAATGTTCCAGGTGGAGCTTGAAAACGGGCACCAGATTTTAGCGCATATCAGCGGGAAGCTGAGGATGAACTTTATCCGGATTTTGCCGGGAGACAAGGTGACGATTGAAATGTCGCCGTATGATTTGACGAAGGGGCGGATTATCTGGAGGGATAAGTAAGGCTTCGCGCAGTACGAGGCGCCCATCCTGGCGTGGACAGGGTGGGCATTCTTTTTTGCCGTGCGCGTTATTTTGCAAAACCCAAAAGATACGGTCTGATATACCGAAAAAATTTCTTGACGAATTTAAAATGCCATGCTATAATATTATGCGTATGTTTTTAGCCAATTTCAGGTAAATCATACAGTCCACAGAACAGGGTACTTGTAAGAAAGGAGGCTTTGCTGTGAAAGTAAGATCATCAGTTAAACCTATGTGCGAAAAATGCAAGGTGATTAAGCGCAAAGGAAGTATCAGGATTATCTGTGAGAATCCAAAACACAAACAGAGGCAGGGTTAATCTGTACGTCCGGTTTATTATGTGCGGCTGCAGCGAAACGCCAGGTACGGTTGTTATCGCTGTTCATAATAAGTGCGGGAGAACAGCGCTGTCGGGCGCACCGCCGGATTTATCATACCGGAATCCGATTGGGCGTCTTTTGATTTTAAGTTATGGAACGGCAATCAGCACAAGCACGTCATTTCAGGCCGGGGAACCGGAGCTGCGAAAGGCGGTTGCCGCAGAAAAGAACAAAAACCAGCAGCCGGGGAGAGAAACGGCCCGGGCGGCAAAAGAATTTTTATGGAGGTGCAACGACGAATGGCTCGTATCGCAGGTGTAGATTTACCAAGAGAAAAGCGTGTTGAAATCGGTTTGACTTACATTTACGGAATCGGCAGATCCAGCTCTAACCGTATCCTTGCCGAAGCCAATGTAAGCCCCGATACACGTTGTCGTGATTTGACAGACGAGGAAGTAAAAAGGATCAGTGAAGTGATTGATAAGACACAGATGGTAGAAGGTGATTTAAGAAGGGAAATCGCGCTTAATATTAAGCGTCTTCAGGAAATCGGCTGCTACCGTGGAATCCGTCACAGAAAAGGACTTCCCGTGCGCGGACAGAATACGAAGACAAATGCAAGGACCAGGAAGGGTCCGAAGCGGACGGTTGCGAATAAGAAGAAATAAGCAAAACGCAGCTTAGCGACACAACATCAACATATATAAATAGAAGAAAGTAGGTTAGTTTTATTATGGCTAAAGTTACAAAAAAAGTGACAAAAAAGCGTGTTAAGAAAAACGTTGAACGCGGACAGGCACATATTCAGTCATCTTTTAACAATACGATTGTAACCATTACGGATGCTGAAGGGAATGCTTTATCATGGGCAAGTGCCGGTGGTCTTGGTTTCAGAGGTTCAAGGAAATCTACTCCCTATGCTGCACAGATGGCTGCGGAAACAGCTACCAAAGCGGCATTAATCCATGGCTTAAAATCAGTAGATGTGATGGTAAAAGGACCGGGATCGGGAAGGGAAGCCGCAATCCGTGCACTTTCTGCATGCGGTCTGGAAGTAACAAGTATCAGAGACGTAACACCAGTTCCTCATAACGGATGTCGTCCACCAAAACGCAGAAGAGTTTAATTTATCAGGAGGGATAGTCGAAGATGGCAATTAACAGAGTTCCTATTCTTAAAAGGTGCAGATCACTGGGCTTAGATCCGGTCTTTTTAGGAGTAGACAAAAAATCAAACAGAGAGTTAAAAAGGGCGAACCGAAAGATTTCCGAGTACGGCCTTCAGTTAAGGGAGAAGCAGAAAGCAAAATTCATCTATGGCGTATTGGAGAAACCGTTCCACAATTACTACGAAAAAGCCGATAAGATGAAAGGCATGACGGGTGAGAACCTGATGATTATGCTTGAGCGCAGGCTCGACAGCGTTATCTTTCGTATGGGTTTAGCGCGTACCAGGAGGGAATCCCGTCAGATCGTCAACCATAAATTCGTTACGGTCAACGGCAAAAGCGTCAGCGTCCCGTCTTATCTGATTAAAGCAGGCGACGTAATCCAGGTCAGGGAAAAGAGCAGGGGACTGCAGCGGTTTAAAGATATCCTTGAGGTAACAGGCGGCAGGATGGTCCCGGAATGGATCGATATGGACGCAGACGGACTGGGCGGAACAATCAAAGAACTGCCTGCCAGGGAGCAGATCGATGTACCGGTGGACGAAATGCTCATCGTCGAGTTATATAGTAAGTAATGGAATCGAACTGCCGGAATAAGGCAGCCCGGTTATCAGCAAGCAACGAAGCGGAACCGGTATCCGCTTAACAGTCGGCGAACCCAGATAGGCATATACCCGAAAAGGAGGGCTTTGTATTGTTCGATTTTGAAAAACCAAAAATTGAAATCGCTGAAATTTCAGAAGACAAAAAGTATGGAAGATTTGTTGTCGAGCCTTTGGAACGGGGCTATGGTACGACGCTTGGCAATTCTTTAAGGAGAATTATGCTCTCTTCCTTACCAGGTGCAGCGGTAAGCCAGATAAAAATTGACGGTGTATTACATGAGTTCAGTTCTATCCCAGGCGTAAAAGAAGATGTGACTGAGATTATCATGAACATCAAGAATCTTGCACTTAAGAATACTTGTCCGACAGATGAGCCAAAAGTTGCTTACATTGAATTTGAGGGTGAAGGCATTGTTACAGCATCCGATATCCAGGCAGATCCTGATATTCAGATTTTAAATCCGGATTTGGTGATTGCGAATTTAAACGGCGGAGCCGACTGCAAGCTGTATATGGAACTGACCATTACAAAGGGCAGGGGATATGTCAGTGCCGAGAAGAATAAATCGGAAGACGTACCGATTGGCGTCATTGCGGTCGATTCGATTTACACACCGGTAGAGCGTGTAAATTTAACGGTCGAGAATACGCGTGTAGGCCAGATAACAGATTACGATAAACTCACTTTAGATGTATATACCAATGGAACATTAGAACCGGATGAAGCAGTCAGCCTGGCTGCTAAGGTTTTGAGCGAGCATTTAAACCTCTTTGTCAACCTTTCCGAAACGGCGATGTCCGCAGAGGTTATGGTAGAGAAAGAAGACGATGCCAAAGGTAAAGTACTGGAAATGAACATTGACGAGCTGGAATTGTCCGTTCGTTCCTATAACTGCCTAAAGCGGGCAGGAATCAATACGGTCGAGGAACTGACCAACCGGACACCGGAGGATATGATGAAAGTCCGCAACCTCGGCAGGAAGTCACTGGAAGAAGTGCTGGCAAAATTAAAAGAACTGGGACTCCAGCTCAACCAGAGCGAAGATCTTTGATGACAGAACCGGCTAATCCCGTAAGACCGAACGGCAGGGAGCGGTCGCTCCATTCACAGGACGTGGAGGCAACTAACAGGAAAACAGCACCCGGTAAGTAAGACCAAAGCGCATGCCGGGTGTTCCACAAAACGGAGGTAAACATGGCTAAATATAGAAAATTAGGCAAAAATTCATCCCAGAGGAAAGCATTGCTCAGGAATCAGGTAACGGCGCTGATTTACAACGGAAAAATCGTTACCACGGAAGCAAGGGCAAAGGAAGTCCGCAAAATTGCAGACGGCTTAATTGCGATGGCGGTGAAGGAAAAAGACAATTTTGAAGAAGTTACCATCAGGGCAAAGGTAGCGCGGAAAGACAAAGACGGCAAGCGCGTGAAAGAAGTTGTAAACGGCAAGCGCGTTACGGTCTACGACGAAGTAGATAAAACGATTAAGAAAGACAAACCGTCCCGCCTGCATGCCAGAAGGCAGATGTTAAAGGTACTTTATCCGGTGACTTATGTTCCGAAGGAAGCGCCCGGAAAGAAGCGCAACACGAAAGAAATTGATCTTCCGGCCAAATTATTCGATGAGATTGCTCCAAAATACGTCAGCCGCAACGGTGGTTACACCAGGATTGTAAAGATCGGCCCGCGTAGAGGAGACGGTGCGTTAGAAGTTCTCTTAGAGCTGGTTTAAAATACAAATACAAAACTCCGGTTGTAGATTACATTACGGCCGGGGTTTTTCTGTATCCGGATTCGGACGGGCGAGAAATTTGGCATGAGCGGTTTGGTCTGTCTGAGAAATGCCGTAAAAGCGGCAGAGTGCGCATGGAAAGGAGTGTTAAATGTTACCGGAACTATTTTCAATCGGGCCGTTTACCGTATACAGCTACGGGCTGATGACGGCGCTTGGTATCATTGCGGCAATTATACTGGGAGAGCATGAAGCAAAGAGGAGCGGCGTCGGAGAGGACGGTTATATCATGGGACTTGGAATTGCTGCCGTAATCGGCGGCTATGCAGCGTCCAAATTACTGTTCTGGATTACGATCCTGCCGCAGATCCTTGCAGATCCCGCAATTTTAAAGGAGTATCTGTCCAATGGGTTCGTGGTGTTCGGCGGGCTGATCGGCGGCGTTCTGACCGCGTATCTGTACTGTAAAATAAAGAAAACCGATTTCTGGAAAACATTTGATCTGGCAGTTCCCTGCGTTGCGCTGGCGCAGTCGCTCGGCAGGATCGGATGCTTTCTGGCAGGCTGCTGCTATGGCCGGGAAACGGACGGCGCCTGCGGCGTAATTTTTCAAAACTCACCCTATGTCCCGGCAGGAGTCAGACTGTTCCCGATCCAGCTGGTTTCCTCGGGGCTGGATTTTATAAACTTTGTATGCCTGTTTTGGCTGTGGAGGAAAGCCGGGCTAAAGAGCGGGATGGTGGGCGCGGTTTATGTGATTACGTATAGCGTGGGACGGTTTTTTCTGGAATATTTCCGCGGAGATTTGGAGCGGGGAACCGTCGGGGCGCTGTCGACATCACAGTTTATAGCGCTTTTTACGGTTCTGATAGGAGTGGGGATGGTGCTGGTCCGCAGAGGAGCGGAACGGTAGACGACGGGACGCTGTTAAAGAGAAAAGGATAAGCAGGCGGGGGCTGACGTATTTTATGCGTCCCCTTCCTGCTGTTTTACGTCATTCATCTTCCGGATTGTATAACGGCAGCGAAAAAATAAACTTCGTTCCTACGCCCTCCGTGCTGATCACATTGATATTCTCCTGGTGCGACAGCACGATCTCCCGTGCAATCGCAAGCCCCAGCCCCGTTCCGGTTTTATCTTTTCCTCTGGAAAGATCGGTCTTGTAAAACCGCTCCCATATTTTTCCCAGGCTTTCTTTTGGAATCCCGATTCCGCGGTCGTTGACGGATACAAAGATTTTTTCGTTTTTTACGGTAGTTTCTACCGTGATTGCGGAACCGGGAGGAGAAAATTTGATTGCGTTGTCGAGCAGGTTGTAAATGACGCGTTGTATTTTGCTCATGTCTGCCGCAGTATACAGAGTCTGCCCGGTCAGGATCAGTTCAATGGAGATCCGTTTGTCTTTGCAAATCCCTTCAAAGGTCTGCGCCGTCATTTTAATGGTGTGGTTGATGTCAAATTTGGAAATGTCTAACATGACGCCGCGTTTGCCGAATTTGTTCAGCTCTAAAAGGCTTTCGGTCAGTTTGTTCAGGCGTTCGGTTTCAAACAGGATGATTTTTAAATATTTTTCCTGGAATTTGGTCGGGATTGTGCCGTCAAGCATGGCCTCTACGTATCCTTTGATGGAGGTCAGGGGAGAGCGGAAATCATGGGATACGTTGGATACGAATTTCCGCTGGTCGTCTTCAAGGGTGTTCAGCTCGTTTGCCATATAGGTGAAGGCGGCGGCAAGGTAGCCGATTTCGTCGTTGCTGTGGACATCTACCGGATGTTCAAAGGTGCCGGCGGCGTATTCGCCGGCGGCTTTGGTGATTTTCTGGATCGGCAGGATGATGGTCCAGGTAAAAATGGCAAGCAGTACAAAAGCGCACAGGATCAGGATGGCAAGCGTGAAGTAGGATATGTGTAAAAGCCCGTTGTTAAAGAGGATGACCGCGGATGTGGGTTTGTGCAGGAATACATAGCCGCGGACCTTGTAGTTGATGGAAATCGGCGCATATACGCTCAGGCGTTCTTCTTTGAACCTGCCGTAAAAGTGTCCCGTCCGGCAGTATTCGGAACCGAAATCGGTGATGTTAAACCCTTCGATGGTTTCAATATTGGACAGATCCGCTTTTTGGGCGGAATTGACCAGAATATCCCCGTTTGTCCCGACGATCCAGATCTGCGCGGAAAGGTAATGCGAAAGGGCTTCTAAGCGCTCTTCAAATTCCGACAGCGTGATGGTATTATTGTAGTAGCTTGAAGCATAGTCGGAAGCGATCAGGTTGGCTTCTTTGTAAAGATCGGCTGCTTCATGGCTTCGGATGTAGCGGTAGGACAGGTGGTAGGTAATGGTCGAAACGACGGTGAACCCCAAAATGCCGAAGAGGAGGTAGCCGATAAACATCTTGTGATATATTGTTTTTTTCATGCCGTCACCCGCTTAGTTCAATTTTGTAGCCGATTCCCCAAACGGTTGCCAGGCTCCAGGAACCGGTGTCTTTTATTTTTTCACGCAGGCGTTTGACATGTACGTCTACGGTACGCGTATCCCCGATGTATTCATAGCCCCAGATGTGGTCTAAAAGCTGTTCTCTGGTAAATACCTGGTTGGGAGAGGAGGCGAGGAAGTACAAAAGCTCCAGTTCCTTTGGCGGCATGTCTACGGCGTGTCCGTTGTAGACGACGGAGTAATTGGAGAGATTGACCTCTAAATCCGGGTATTGGACGCACTTAATGTCGGGGTTGGTTTTCCGGTTTTTGGAAACCGGATGGTAGCGCCGCAGGACGGCTTTGACGCGTGCGACCAGCTCCTTGGAATCAAAGGGCTTCATAATGTAGTCGTCCGCGCCCAGCTCCAGCCCCAGTACCTTGTCAAAGATTTCGCCTTTGGCGGAAAGCATGATAATGGGAATATCGTGCGTTCCGCGCAGCTGCCGGCAGACCTGGTAGCCGTCTATGCCGGGCAGCATCAAATCCAGCAGAATCAGGTTGGGTGAATATTGTTCAAATACCGTGAGCGCTTCTTCTCCGTCGTTGACAATGCGCGTGTCGAAACATTCTTTGGTCAGATAGAGTGAAATCAGTTCCGCGATATTGACATCGTCGTCTACGATCAGGATCTTTTGTTTTGCGGCCATAATGTACCTCCCTTACTTATTCGTTTTTAAATTCTGCGATTGTTACGCCGGCATCGCCTTCTCCCATTTCGCCCAAACGGAAGGATTTGATATATTTTTGCCGCCGCAGGTGCTTCTGCACCGCATTCCGCAGGGCGCCTGTACCTTTGCCGTGGACGATGCGCACGGAAGGCAGGTGGGCAATGTAAGCGTCGTCTAAATATTTGTCGAGCAGGGCGACGGCTTCGTCGGTCGTTTTGCCAATCAGATTGATTTCGGCGGAAACGGAAGCGGATTTGTTCATCTTCAGGCTTCCGGCGCCGGATTTTGGCTGCCTGCCGTAAGACGGCGTTTCGTCCTCTAACAGCACCAGATCGTTTAAGTTGACCAGAGAACGCAGGATGCCCATCTGCACATACAGATCTCCTTTGGCGTTTGGCAGCGAGTGGACGGTGCCTTTTAAATTCATGGACAACACCTTGACGGAGTCGCCGAGCCGCAGCTTTTTGGGCGGCTTTTTATTTTGGGCCGCGTCTTTTTTGGGAGAGAGGTGCTGTTCGGCGGCGTTCATTTTGCCGCGCAGGCGCGTGCGTTCTTTTTCCATTTCGCTTGCCGAAGCGTGGGAATGCCCGAATTTGTTAAAATTACGGATGCTTTCGTCGGCAAAGTCTTTCGCGTCTTTTAAAATAGCAAGCGCCTGTTCGTGTGCTTCTTTGAGGATTTTGTCACGGCTTTGCTCCAGGCGTTCCTGTTTTTGTTCCAGCTTCTGTTTCAGGGCGGCGATTTCGCGTTTGTGCGCGTTGATTTCGCTTTGTTCCCGCTCTATGGTTACGCGGCTGTGTTCCAGATCGGCAAGCAGATCTTCAAAGTCTGCTTCTGATTCGGTGATCCGGCTTTTGGCATCCTCAATTAACGCGGGATCTAAGCCGATTTTACCGGAAATGGCAAAGGCGTTGCTTTTGCCGGGAATGCCGATTAAAAGGCGGTAGGTGGGGCTAAGCGTTTCCACGGAAAATTCACAGCAGGCGTTTTCCACGCCTTCGGTGGAGAGCGCGTAAACCTTGATTTCACTGTAATGTGTCGTTGCCATAGTGCGGATGCGCCGTGTGTGCAGCTTTGACAGGATGGAAATGGCAAGCGCCGCGCCTTCGGTCGGATCGGTTCCGGCGCACAGCTCGTCAAAGAGCACTAAGGACTGCTCGGTGGCGTGCTTTAAGATGGAAACGATGTTTGTCATATGGGACGAAAAGGTGCTTAAGCTCTGCTCAATGCTTTGTTCGTCCCCGATATCGGCAAAGACATCTTCAAAGACCGCAAGCTCGGAACGGTCGTTTGCCGGAATATGGAGCCCCGCCTGTCCCATTAAGGTCAAAAGTCCCACGGTTTTTAAGGAAACCGTTTTGCCGCCGGTGTTCGGCCCGGTAATGATCAGCAGATCAAACACATCCCCGAGCGTGACGTCAATCGGCACGACTTTTTTCGGGTCAAGCAGGGGATGGCGGCCTTTGCGTATCCGGATGCGTCCGTCTGTATTCAGCAAAGGGGCGACACCGTTGTGCTGTTTGGCAAGCTGTGCTTTTGCAAAGATAAAATCCAGTGTCGTAAGGATTCGGTAATTGTCCGCAATATCAAGTGCAAATTCCGAAACACGGATGCTTAAATTGGCGAGGATAACTTCGATTTCTTTGGCCTCTTTTAAGAACAGCTCCTTGAGCTCGTTATTTAAATTGACTACGGCCGCAGGTTCGATGAACAGTGTGGAGCCGCTTTGGGACTGGTCGTGTATCATGCCGGAAACCTGGTTTTTGGCTTCCGCCTTTACCGGGAGGCAGTACCGTCCGTCCCGCATGGTAATGACGGCGTCCTGCAGATAGCCGCTGCCGGATGCCTGGCTCATGACTTTATTCATCTGGCTGCGGATCCGTTCATTCATGCCCTGGATGGAGCGGCGGACAGACTTTAGCGTCCGGCTGGCATCGTCGCTTATTTCGTCTTCCGAGAGAATGCAGCGTTTGATTTCGTCGTTCAGCGGAGTCAGCGGTTTCAGCGCCGCAAAAAACCCGTCTAAGGAGTCCTTCGGCAGATCGTCCCGTTCCATTCGTCCGAACGCTTTGGCGCGCCGGGCAGCTTCTAACAGGGAGCTAAGCTGCAGAAATTCCGGAATGCTTAAGCTGCCGCCGATTTCGAGGCGTTTTAGGGAAGCTGCGAACGGATGGATACCGGAAAAGGAGAGGCTCCCTTTTTTAAAAATCCTGGAAAGCGCGTCTTCTGTCTGTTTTTGCGCTTCGCGGATGGCAGACAGCTCGGTCATGGGAAGCAGGCGCCTGCACTGCTCCTTGGCGGCGGCGCTGTATGCGTATCCGGTCAGTGTTTCAATGATTTTATCGTATTCTAAGGTGTGTAAAGCTTTTTGATTCATATATAAAACCGTCCTTTATGTTATGGCAGTACAGATTTTACTGCCGGATTTTCTGCTGCCGGGCGGCAGGTGCCGTTGGGCAGGCTGCCGTACATGGCAGGGCTGCAGGATTCCTTCCTGCGGAAAATGTATATATTAAACAATAGCATAAGAAAGGGATAGTTACAAGGTTTTTGCCGGGGAGAGGATGAAATTTGCCTCTGTACGTCTTTAACAATATACCCTATTAAAACTAGTTGACTGGTAGGAAATATGGGAATATAATAGGTCTATATCATAAAGGAAACACCGGAAAGGAGATTGTCATGTCAAATATTTATAAAGGAACAACAGAGTTAATCGGAAAAACCCCGCTGGTAGAAGTAAGAAATATTGAGCGTGCCCTGGGGTTAAACGCGGCGGTTCTCGCAAAGCTGGAATACTTTAATCCGACCGGGAGCGTAAAAGACCGGATTGCAATGGCAATGATTGAAGATGCGGAGGAAAAAGGGATTTTGAAGGAAGGCTCGGTCATCATAGAGCCGACGTCGGGAAATGCCGGGATTGGGCTGGCTTCCATTGCTGCGGTGAAGGGATACCGGATTATTCTGACCATGCCGGAAACGATGAGCGTGGAACGGCGGAATATTTTAAAAGCATACGGTGCACAGCTGGTGCTGACAGACGGTGCGCGCGGGATGAAAGGGGCGATTGCAAAAGCCTCGGAGCTTGCGAAAGAAATCCCGGGCAGTTTTATTCCAGGCCAGTTTGAAAACCCGGCGAATCCGGCGATTCACAGGCGCACGACCGGGCCGGAGATCTGGGAAGACACCGACGGAAGGGTGGATTATTTTGTGGCCGGAGTCGGGACAGGCGGTACCCTGACGGGCGTGGGGGAATTTTTGAAATCAAAAAAACCGGATGTAAAAATCGTTGCGGTAGAACCGGCCGGTTCCCCGGTGCTGTCGGAGCGCAGAAGCGGGCCGCACCGGATCCAGGGAATCGGCGCGGGATTTCTTCCGGAGGTTTTGAACCTGGATATATACGATGAAGTGATCCCGGTGGAAAACGAGGACGCATTTGCGGTCGGGAAGTTTATGGCAAGGAAAGAAGGCGTGCTGGTAGGGATTTCTTCCGGGGCAGCGCTTTATGCGGCAATCCAGATTGCAAAAAGAGCCGAAAATAAAGGGAAAAATATCGTTGTGCTGCTGCCGGATACAGGGGATCGGTATTATTCCACGCCGCTGTTTATGGAAGAGCAGGCGTAAGCGGGGGGCCGTTTGGTGACTTTGTCACGGAAGAACACCGTTTCCTTTTGTATACTGACAGAAAGCAGCAGAACATGTAACCGCTTATAGATTAGAAAGGAAGGAAATAATTATGTCTGTACTCCAAATTAACAAAAACAATTTTGAATCCGTTGCAGCCAGTGAGAAACCCGTTTTACTTGACTTTTATGCCGACTGGTGCGGGCCCTGCCGCATGGTTTCCCCTCTGGTAGATGAAATCGCAGAGGAAAATCCGCAGTATCTGGTGGGGAAAGTCAATGTGGACAGCGAACCGGAGCTGGCACAGGCGTTCGGCGTATTAAGCATCCCCATGCTTGCCGTAATGAAAAACGGCAAGGTCGTAAATCAGTCGGTCGGAGCAAAGCCGAAAGCGGATATTCTGGCGATGCTTCAATAGGGCGTCATTCGGGGAAAGACAGCAGGCGGCATTGCTCAGCAAATCCTTGTCAGGTACTTTTGGGAAGCCTCATCCGCAATTTTATTGTTTTTAACACAAAATTTTCTCCAAAACCTTCATAAAATCAGTAAAAATGCCGAAATATACTACAATATATTTACACGGATGTAGCACGAACGGGAGGGAACCAAATGAAAATTCACAGCCTGGATCATAGATATTCTGACAGGGAACGGCAGAACGGCGATCTGCGGACGGATTCCAAAGGCAAGGAAGTGCAGATGCGGATCATGGACGCCAAAAACCGCTTAAAAGGTCTGGCTTCCGATCATGTTCTAAATGAAGAAGAGAAAGAACGAAAGCGTCGGGAAATCCAACAGCAGTTGGAGGAGTTAAAGAAGGAACTGAAAAAGCGGCAGCTGCAGTCCGCGCAGCAGGGCAGAGCTTCTGCCGCAGACGCGGCGGAGGAACCGGCCCAATCCCCCGGCAGGGAGCCGGCAGAGGCCAAAGAGGCAGCGTCCCGGACTCCTGACGCAGAACATACACATACCGGGGCAAGGGCAATCCTTGCCGCCGGATCTGCCGTCAGCCACGCCGGCTCGCACGGCAGGCTGGCGTCCGAGATGGAAAGCAGGGTGCGTATCCTGCAAGGAGAAATCCGGCAGGACGAAGCCCGCGGCCAGGACACCGGCTACAAGCAAAGGGAGCTGAAAAAGCTGGAAACCAAAGCGGCCCGGTTAAACGGCGCAGGAATGAATGCGCTGGCAGACGCATCGAAGGAGCTTAAAACGGCAATGGAACGGGAAAACGGCCTCGGTAAAAAGGCCAGGGGCAGCAGCCCGGACGGGTTTGTACGGCCGTTGAAATCTCCGTTTAGCGCCGCGCCGAAGGCGAAAACCGATATCTACCTCCGCCGGAATCCGTTTTCGACCGTAGATTTTCATTTCTAAACGGATGGCTCTATCGGGGAATCGGCAGAAAAAAAATTTAGAA
>CAMSEJ010000004.1 GCA_947057405.1 uncultured Roseburia sp. | reverse complement strand
TTCCGGCGGTTGCGTCCGCATTCGGGTACGTAAACGGGATACTTTAGAGCCGTTTTATCCTGTCACACAGCGAATGCCGCTTCCCCTGTCCTCTGGCTGACGGAACTTTGCCAACATTGTTCGCTCTAGCTTTCACTATGATGGCATTGCCTGTACAGGCTGCGACAGCCCGGCTCTTATGAGACGGTGAACCGCATCTGCTTCTGAATGGCGGGAAGGAATGCGCTCAGGCCACAGCGCTGAAGCCGGACGGCAAGGCTTTTGATAAAGCGGCGTTAAACAGTCTGTAATACGCTGTTTTTGTGAAAATCTTACGATTGTTCGGATTACTTAAGAAAAGCTGGCTGTTCGGATGATAATACCACTTTACAAGGTGTTGAATGCCGGGACGTATGGGCACAACCCGGTTTTTTCCGGCCGCAGTCCCTCTGAGCATAAAAAATGGGTGCATTTTATAAAGAACTGTGGTATACTGGCTTTGGTTACAGGGTATATCATAATCCTATAGATATTTATTGAAAGGCTCCGGTATTAGCGTATCGGGGCATTTTCAAATTTAAGGCTGAAAATCTGCAGTTATGGCATATAATATATTTAACAAGACAGCCGATAGGGAAGATCAAATCCTCCCGTTCCGGCAGATTATAACACACATAGAGCCGCTTATCTTACCAGGACAGAGCGGCTCTGCTTATTTTTCAGACTCAGAATAATATGAAGCGATGTATAATGCTTCGTTAATGCTTGGCCTAAAGAATTCCCCTGTGCCATTTGGCAAATTAATGAAATCCTAAAGGATTCCTTTATGCCATTTGGCAAATTAATGAAATCTTAAGTAAACCAACAGCAAATGTAAAAACAAAAAAATCGGTTTACCTGTATAATAAAAGACAGGAAAGGCGGTTTTTATTATGTATACACAGGAACAGGAATTGCAGTTGATTCCCGTTGATCGGGACGGGACGGATTATCGGAGGAGGACGGTGCAGCGGCGCGCATCCCTCCGGCGGAAGCGGCGGCGCAGGCAGCAGGTGAGGCGTCTTATGAGAACGGGAATTTTGTGTGCGGCGGCAGCCGCTTTGCTGAATGTCTGTTATCAGACGAACTGGTTTACCGAGTACCCTGCTGCCGGATTTTCACACAGCTTTTCGGCTCCGGGAAGAAAATTGGAGAATGAAGTAAAAATGCGGGAAGATGCGTGTCCCCAGGAATTGTTTGAAGCGTTGGAGCAAAATGAGGAACTGTATGATTTTGCAGAACATTATACGGATCGAAAAAACTATCTGGGGAAGGAAATTGATCTTTCGGACGGTTATGAGGCAGGGGGCGTGCCGCTTTTAATGCAGTGGGACAAGCGCTGGGGCTATGATCTGTACGGCGACGCGATGATTGGGCTTGCCGGCTGCGGGCCGACCTGCATGACAATGGCGCATCTTTATTTTAAAGAAGATCTTACGATGAATCCGCGTAAAATGGCGGAATATGCCCAGGACGCCGGCTACCATACCACAGAAGGGACAAGCTGGAGCTTTTGGACCGACGGCGCGGCAGGCGTCGGGCTGTATGGAGAACAGCTCTCTTTAAGTGAAACCGTAATGAAAGCGGTTTTGGATGACGGCGGACTGATCGTCTGCAGCATGGCGCCGGGTGATTTTACTACAACCGGACATTATATATTGCTGCGGGGATATGATGCAAACGGGTTTTTTGTAAACGATCCCAATCGGAAGGGCAACAGCGACAGGCAGTGGGATTACGATACGTTAAGTACACAGATCAAAAATTTGTGGGCTATTTACGGAGCGTAAAAAATTTTGGGTTTACATTGACAAAGAGAACAAAAAACGCTATACTTAAATCTCCGGGCAGCCGGGGTGTTAGCGGTACCCTGTACCAGCAACCCGCTATAGCTGGGGTGATATCCTGCCTCGGGTTTTTGATTGTGAAGCTGCCCTCTATAAGTGGCGATGACGCCTGGGTCTTGCGCAACGGGAATTTATGAACCGGGTCAGGTCAGGGATGGAGCAGCCCTAAGTAAACACTCTTGTGTGCCGCAAGGGTGCCTGGGCTGAGTTAACTGTAGAGGTAACGTTTGGGGTCAGGATTCAAAGCAGGATGCCCGGAATGCAAAGAAAACAGACAAAATAAAAAGGAGATGCCGTTTTGTGGCAGCTCCTTTTTTTGTCGATTAGATCGAATCAAACTCATCTAAAATTTCCTGTTCCGGCGCCCTGGTCAGAAGGCTTACCACAACGATAAACAGGCAGGCAACCAAAAATGCCGGGAGCAGCTCATACACGTTCCATGCGCCGCCGATTGGGCGCACCAGGTATTTCCAGATAAATACCATTGCGCCGCCGGAAACCATACCCGCGAGCGCACCGAAGCGGTTTGTCCTTCTCCAGAACAGAGAGCAGAGCATCACGGGACCGAACGAAGCGCCAAAACCCGCCCAGGCGAATGAAACAATACCGAATACAGAGCTGTTCGGATCCTTTGCAAGGAACACGGCAATCACCGCGATTCCGATTACCGTAAGCCTTGCGGCGAGCATCGTGCCTTTTTCGGAAAGTTTAAAATGCAGCACATCCTTTAAAATATTCTGCGAGATACTGGAAGATGCGGCCAGAAGCTGGGAATCTGCCGTAGACATCGTACACGCTAAAATTCCCGCCAGAATAATTCCGGCCGGGATCACCGCAAGCATACCGTGACGGCTTAAAAGCTGCGAGATTTGGATTAAGAGTGTTTCCGAATCCGCTCCGCTTAATACGTCAATCGCTCCGGTTTTTGACATGCTGTACCCAATCACGCCGATAAAAATCGCAACCGCCATGGAAACGGTGACCCATACCGTAGCCACGCGCCTTGAGAGCGAAAGCTTATTTTCGTCCTCAATTGCCATAAAACGCAGCAATACGTGCGGCATTCCGAAATACCCCAGTCCCCATGCAAACGTAGAAACAATGCTGATCACCCCGTAGCTGCCGGAAGTGCCGGATACGGCGTCGTGGACATTCGTCATGGAAAGATAACCGGCAAGCTGTGAAGCATTGTCCATGACGACATCCACCCCGCCGACCGTCTGGATGCCGAAGCATACGACGATCACCAGAGCCAGAGTCATAACAATACTCTGGATAAAATCCGTGGTGCTTGCCGCCAGAAATCCGCCAAGCGCCGTATAGCCGACAATGACGACTGCACTGATTAACATGGCGGGGATATAAGGGATGCCGAACAAGCTCGAAAACAGTTTGCCGCAGGCTGCAAAGCCTGACGCTGTATAGGGAATAAAGAAAATTACAATAATCAGCGCGGAAATTGCAAGCAGGGTATGGCTTTTGTCACGATACCGGTTTGAGAAAAAATCCGGAATGGTAATCGCGTTTCCGGCTGCGGCCGTATAGCGGCGCAGACGTTTTGCGACAATCAGCCAGTTAAAATATGTACCGACGGCAAGCCCGATTGCCGTCCAGCCCGGGTCTGCCAGCCCGGACAGGTACGCAAGCCCCGGCAGTCCCATTAAAAGCCAGCTGCTCATATCGGAAGCTTCTGCGCTCATAGCGGTTACCAGCGGCCCTAACTTCCGGCCTCCTAAGTAAAAATCATTGACATCGTTGTTCTTTTTGGAAAACCAGATACCGATGCCTACCATAGCCAGAATGTAGGCGACGATAACTATAAAAATTCCAAGCGTAGATCCAGTCATACAAACTCCTCCTTATTGTATTTTGTCCAAACAGACACGTCATTATACCATTTTTTGCATAAAAATACAATAAAAATGTGGAGTATGACGGGTACAGCCGCTTGAACGGCACACGTTTTTGTGGTATGGTATATCCATAGATCCAAGACAAAACGGATCCGAATACAAACCAAATAAAGAAAGGAAATGTTATGAAATATATTTGTGATATCTGTAAATGGGAATACGATGAAAAGAAGGGATACCCGGAAGGCGGCATTGCGCCGGGGACAAAATGGGAGGATGTGCCGGATGATTTTAAGTGTCCTCTGTGTTTCGTGGGGAAAGAGAAATTTTCAGAAAAATAACAGGCAATTACCATACAGCAGCAGTCCAAAAAAGGGCTGCTGTTTTTATTGATGCGCCCAGTATGGGCGCAATCTAATAAAATCCGCAGGAATCAGAGTTCCTGCGGAGAATCAAAGGTCTTTGTTTTTTCGTTTATCAGCCTCTGTATGAGTTCTTTTGTCATCGGTTCCAGAAGGCGGTAATAGGATAATAACCGCTTTTCTTCATCAGATAATGCGGCAGTTTTAGGAGACTCTGCGGGATGCGGTAAATCTGTCAGCTCAATTAAAAAATCTACGGATGTTTGAAAAAAGTGTGCCATATCTTTCAAACCATCTGCAGTAGGGGAGCAGATACCGGCTTCATATTTGTGGATGGACTGCTGTGATACGTGTAATAAATCTGCCAGCTGTTGCTGCGTCAGGCCTTTTTCCAGGCGCAACTTGCGTAATCTTTTCAAATTCTTCACCTCACAAGTTCAGTTTAGCAACTGTTATAGCCTAAAGAAAAATCTTTTTAGTAGTTTTTTGTAATATAAAAAGGAAAAAATCTTGAAAAATACACTTATAAGTAGTATTATGAACTGTGTAAAATGTCAAAGTGCGTAAAGCTGGAAGACGCGATAATGAAAAAGGAGGAAGTGGAGCATGTTTTGCAATGAATGTGGAAACGAAATACAAGGAGATGTGAAATGGTGTCCATATTGCGGGATGGAGCTGAAAAGAACAGCGGTACAGGATGCGGTGAAACCGGAGGAGCAAAGCCCTGTATATGCAGAGCAGACCGGAAACAAAGTAAAGAAAATCAGTTTTTGGAAGATGCTGCTTTTGTCGGTTGTTACAGTCGGGATTTATATGATATATACTTTGTTCTGCATGGCGAAGGATATTAATCTGCTTTGTAAAGGGGATGGAAAAGACAGCCCGAATTTTTTTGTAGTAATTTTGCTCAATTTTGTTACTGGCGGCGTTTATGGTATCTATTGGATGTATTTGCAGCAACAACGTCTGTATGAAGCTGCAAATGGATATGGTGCCGAAATCAATGATACAGGGATCACCATTCTTTTATGGTCTACGGTAGGTGCGCTGCTATTCGGGTTAGGTCCGCTTATTGCTACGTACAAGCTGATAGAAAGCAGAAACCTGATTGCGGAGAAATATAATAACGGTGTACGTAATCCGCAGTTAAATAAAACGGAAAAAGTGAAAATGGGGACAGTGGCGAAAGTGTTATGCGTGCTGGGAACAATTGGGTTTATTGCGAATATTGTGTTGAATGTGCTATTGGCAAGCCTTTTTGGAAGCATAAATGACGAGCTGTATTATCTGGGAGAGCAAGATTCTTATACGGATGATTTATTCTCTGACAGGGACGAATCTGATATGGAACAGGAAGCTTTACAAGAGCCGGATACATGGCAGGATGATGAATATGTGGCAATCGTTCGGAATATGTGCCCGGATGCTTATCCGCTTCAAACATATGGACAGGCATTCGATCAGTTTTTTGCTTCTCCGAAATGGGAGCATTTTAAAGGAGAAGGAGAGGATGGAGCGGAAACGGAAATTGTAAATTTTGTCGGGAGCTGTACGTATGGGGAAACTCTGGTAGAAGCGCAATTTCAGTTTACGTTGAATATGGAGGAGGAAACGGTTAACATAACTCATTTTTCCCTGAACAATGTGCCGCAGGATTGGGCATCCGCAGAAACCCTTTTAGCAGCAGTATTCGGAGGGGAGGTACAGGAATCTTTGGCGCCGGAGGAGAACGGCCTGGGTATGGAGGAAGCGATTCACAGATATACCTACCATATTGACGACTGCACCTGGTCAGAGGCTTTTCAAAAAGCAAAAACAGCAGGAGGATATCTGGCACACATCAACAGTCCGGAAGAATACAACTACATACTGCAGGAAATTACAGAGCTTGGGATGGATAAAATCCAATTTCGGATTGGAGGAAGGAGGGATATAGACAATGATCATTATTATTGGGTAGATGAATTTAATGAAACGTATGGGGAGGCCTTAAATGGCAGCAGTTATTGGTCAGGTACTATGTGGATGGAGGGAGAACCGAGCTATATGGACGGGGATATCGTAGAAAACTGTATGGATTTTTATTATTCTGAGAAAAAAGAAAAATGGGTTTGGAATGATATTCCGGATGATATATTAAGTGTTGTGCCTTATTATAGTGGAAAAATAGGCTATATTGTAGAATATGATGAGTAGATTGTGTGAAAGAGATTTTGTCATGATAAATAATATACAATTTTAATGGAGGAATATGGCATGTCAATCATAGATGTAGTAAGGTTTGGCGGTTTGAAAAGCCGCGACTGGCTGGTATATAAATATCCGTCTGAAGAACTGGTTTTTGGAACACAGCTTATTGTGCAGGAGGGACAAGTTGCCATTTTTGTAAAAGGAGGCCAGGTGGCAGACATATTTTATCCCGGCACATATACTTTAATAACAGACAATCTGCCAATTTTAAAATCAATTGTGAATATTCCGTTTGGCGGAAAAACACCGTTTAGTGCGGAAATTTATTTTCTGAATACAACGATAAGAATGGATATTAATTGGGGAACAACAGACCCCATACCGCTGATTGATCCGAAGTATTATGTGAAATTAAGAGTTAGGGCCTTTGGCCAAATGGGAATTAGGGTCTTGGATGTAACGGCGCTTTTTAAAGAATTAATTGGGGGAATGCAAAAAAGTGATATTGTCAAATATGATAAGATTAAGGAATATTATAGAGGTATACTTGTGATTAAGGTGAAATCAGTCATAGCAGATGCAATTATCACAAATAAAATATCGGCATTGGAAATTTCGGCTAAAATTGAAAGCCTGTCAAACAGCGTCAAGGAGCAAATCACACCGGAATTTGAGAAGTATGGATTTGCAGTGGTAAATTTTTTCATACAATCTATTAATTTTCCGGATGAGGATTTTGAGAAAATCAACAAAATTCTTGAGGATAAAGCGGCCTTTGAGCTTATGGGAGACAGACAGTATTCTACAAAGCGTTCATTCGATGTGTATGAAGGGGCTGCAACAAACCAAAATGGTGTAGCAGGTACGTTTGCCGCAGGAGGAGTCGGGCTGGGAGTGGCTATGGGAATGGGAAATGCCATGGGACAAACGATAGGGAATACGATTCACAGGGCAGATACGAAAGAATGTGTTTCCTGTAAAGCGCAGATTCCGGCCGGATCAAGATTTTGTCCGGAGTGTGGATTCAACAATAGTGAGATACGGTGCGAGTGTGGGAATAAACTGATGCCGGGCGTAAAATTTTGTCCGGAATGTGGAAAGAGGGTGCAGGGATGAAAACAGGATTAACCGGTGTACTGTCAGGATTTCTTTTGGCATTTTATTTAGGGATTCTCATGTACGTGTTTTTTGCGGTAAACCATATTGAGAAAATGATAAATTTTAGCAGTGCGATGATATTTGAGATAATAGGATTTTTATTGCTCGGCTATTTGGTTTTTGGCAAGCTGCTGTCAAAACGGATCAAAACAGGGTTTTTTGTTCCGCTTGTGGCGGTCACAGTCATATATACGATAATTCTTGATGTAATAAATTTGATCTGCGTTAGAACGATGTCACATGAGTTTTTTATACTTTTGAATTTAGTGCTGCTGTTCGTTTATTGCATCGTATCAATTCCTATATATATCATAGGCAAAAATGAAAAATAAATTGAATCAAAGGAGGAAAAAAGAATGGCACAAAAAGTTTGTCCGCAGTGCGGAGCACCGATCGATCCAACAGCAATAGAATGTAAATTTTGTGGCGAAAAACTGACCGTTCCGCAGACGGTACAGCAGTTACAGGAGCAACAGGCAGATGTTCAGCAATCCAGGCAGCCGCAGGCTGCGGTTCAGCAAGCGGTTCCGCAGCAGGTCTATGTTTCAGGAATTAATCCGTCATGGCCTGTAAGAAATAAGGTTGCAGCAGGAATTCTTGGAATTGTGCTGGGAGGGATTGGCGCACATAAATTTTACCTTGGGAAGATAGGAACGGGGATTTTATATATCTGTTTTTGCTGGACGGGTATTCCGGCTGCGATAGGATTTATTGAAGGAATTATTTATCTTTGTTCAAACGATGAAAACTTCCAATTAAGAAACCATGTAAGAATCGAGTGATTTTAGCTGAAGCAGGATGTCATGCTAAAGTGTATGTTTTTTATTATGTTATCATTAAATAGATACGGCTGTTATGCAGCCGCCTGCAAAACAGGGAAGGGCAGATGCCCTTCCCCTTTTTTGCAAAATAAGAAAACAACTATTGACAAAACAATATTATATGATATATAATATAAAACATAAAATAATATTATACAAGTAAGGGGTGATAGGATGGCATTTGGCACAGGGGCAGCTCTGTTGGACGCAATCGTCCTTGCAGTTGTTTCCAAGGAAGAAGAAGGCACATACGGCTACAAAATCACACAGGATGTCCGAAAAGCCATCGACGTATCAGAATCCACATTATATCCGGTTTTAAGACGCCTGCAGAAGAACCAGAACCTGATCGTATATGACGTGGAATGCGGCGGAAGAAACCGCAGATATTACAAGCTTACGGATATCGGTGCGGGAAAGCTGAGCGAGTACCGCGAAGAATGGGCGGACTATTCATCCAAAATCACAAAACTATTTTCGGGAGAGGAGTTAACATGAATCGAATTGGATTTTTACGGCAGTTAGAAGAACTGCTCCGGGACATACCGGACAATGAACGCCGGGAAGCCATGGAATATTACCGGAATTATTTTGAAGATGCAGGCCCGGAGAATGAGGAAAAGATTATAGAAGAGCTGGGTTCTCCTGCGAAGGTGGCGGAAAGCATCAAAAAGGATCTGTTTGGAGACACTTATCAGGCAGAGGATTTTGTCAAGCCGGATCCTGCGCCGCAGGCGGACAAAACATCGCGGAACCTGCTCATTGCGGTATTGCTGGTTGTTACGTTTCCGTTCTGGATTGCTGTGCTTGCCGCGGGATTCGGCCTGCTTTTGGGTGCGGTTGGCGTATTGTTCGGTTTATCCGTATGTATCATTGCAATGGTGGGCGTCTTTTTCGTAGCGGGCATCGTACTCGCCGCGACGGGGATGTTCAAAGTATTTACCGGATTTCCGGCCGTCGGGCTTGTCGTCTGCGGGGTCGGAATGCTGCTTTTGGCATTCGGCACGCTCGGGCTTCTGGCGACCGTTTGGGCAGTCGGTAAAGTATTGCCGTGGACCATACGCGGAATCGTATCGCTCTGCAGGAGAATCTTTCAAAGAAAGGGGGCATCCATATGAAAAATTTTACAAAAATCTGTCTTTGCATCAGTCTGATATTTATCGGGGTTGCCATAATCTGCCTGGGAGCAGGCGCGGCGCTCGGAAGCGGTTTGAACGAGGTGCGTCAGATGGCGGACAACGGGGAATTTGACATCGGAGATTTGCATATCGGGCGCTGGTGGTTCTTTTACAACCCGGAATACCGTAACGTAAAAGGGGCCAGAACACAGCCCGGTATCGTATCGGAAACATTTGCGGCGGATCAGGTTTCGGGATTATCCGTCGATATTAAATTCGGCGAAGTACTGGTCAAAGACAGCAGTTCGGATCAGATAGAGATTACGGTAGACGCACCGAAGCGTTACCGGTATGAATGCCGGCAGGAGGACGGTACCGTCGAACTGAGCGATCAGACCGTGCGTTCCGTATGGAGTAACGGCTTACTGGCGGAGGAAAAAATAAAAGTGACCATAGCCATACCGAAGGAAAAAGTATTTGAAGAAGTAACATTTTCAACCAACGCAGGTAAAATAGAAATATCCCATTCCGTTTCGGCCGATGAGGTGCAGTTTGAGGTTGATGCCGGGGAGCTTACGGCAACGCAGGTTACGGCAGGCGATGAGTTTTCGGCATCCGTAGATGCGGGGCGGCTTGAAATTTCCAGATTTGACGCCGGCACGCTGGATGTAAGCTGCGGCCTGGGCGAAGTTGTCCTGCGCGGGAAGGTATCGGAAGGCCTTGCGGCAGACTGCGGTATGGGCAGTATCGGCCTGGAACTGTTAGGCAGGGAGGAAGACTACGATTACAGCATTTCCTGTGATCTCGGCCGGGTTACCCTGAATGGAACCGATTACTCGTCCCTTGGCACAGAAAAAGAGATCGACCACGGCACAGGCAATGAAGTCGATCTGGAATGCGGGATCGGGGAAATAACAGTCAAAGTAGAGGAGGAATAGAAATGGAAAAAAGATTATACAAGTCATCGACCAATAAAGTGATATGCGGCGTCTGCGGAGGCATCGGAGAATATTTAAACATCGATCCGACGATCATCCGGCTTTTGTGTATTGCGTTGATCTTCGGCGCAGGGAGCGGGCTGCTGGCATATATCATAGCGGCAATCATTATTCCGGAGAAATCCGGATTTTAAAGGCCGGTCAAAAAGGAGGGGATGCGTATGCTGCTGGCTTTATTGCTGTTGTTTTTGCTGTTCATCCTGCTTGCAGGTCTGTTTTTTACACTGGGAATGGTTGTGTTTAAAATTTTATATATCTGCTGCATCGGCATTCCGTTTGCAATTTGCTTTTGCGTATTGGGCGCGGCATTGTGTATTACCGTAATCGGCATTCCGTTTGGAAAACTGTTTTTTAAAGCGGCAGGATTTGTGCTTTCCCCGTTTGGGTAAGCGGAAGAAAAGGCGGCAGATCATCTGAAAATCTGCTGCTTTTTGTATGTTCAGAGGTGCGTGGGTTGAACCGGGCGCAGTATCCGCCTGGTTTCTCTATTGATGTTGTACCTTCTTTCAATTATAATCGTTTTAGAGCGTGTTTGAAAAGCACCGGCGAATAAATACAGATTATCGGGAGAAGAAATGAAAAACATCATATATACAGACGGTGCTGTCCTGCCGCTTGGCGACGGCAGCATCCGGATCCGGCAAATCAAAAACCGTGACGGCAAGCATATCCGCGTATACCGCAGGCAGGACGAAAATGGAGAAAATCATCTGTGCCTGGTTTCCGGAATAACCGATAACCCGGAGGCATATCGTACGGCATCCGTAGGATGGCTGCGCGAGTATGCCAGGGCCGTTCTTTCC
Organism: uncultured Roseburia sp.; assembly: GCA_947057405.1. Classification (GTDB taxonomy): domain Bacteria; phylum Bacillota; class Clostridia; order Lachnospirales; family Lachnospiraceae; genus Roseburia_B. Next base: position 8,245 of record CAMSEJ010000004.1, on the reverse strand, counting down.
GAAAAGGTGCGTTTCTACGGCAGCCTGATGGGGGTCTCTGTTAACCGCATTGCCATCAAAGAGCAGAAAACCCGCTGGGGGAGCTGCAGCGGAAAAGGCAATCTGAACTTCAACTGGAAGCTTGCGCTGATGCCGCAGCGTATCCAGGATTATGTCGTGGTTCATGAGCTGGCGCACAGAAAGCAAATGAACCATTCTGCGGCGTTCTGGAAAGAGGTGCAGGCGGTTCTGCCGGATTATGGGGAACGCAGGCAGTGGCTGCGGGAGCATGGGGGAGAATATATGTGTTATTAATAGGCTGGCAAAGATCCGTCACCCAGAGGGCAGGCTTTTGGATGAGGGTTTTAGGCTTTTTTTGCAACAACCGCTTTACGGTGGTGTGATGCTAAAATTATTTAAAACGATAGTGAATTGCTTTGGGTGTGCGGCCTCTGGCGGAACATGTTGTTCGGAAAAAGAAAGCCCGCAGGCAGCTGAGCTGCCGGTGGGCTTATCTGACGGAGAGTGTGGGATTCGAACCCACGTGCCCAGTAAAGGACAACCGCATTTCGAGTGCGGCTCGTTATGACCACTTCGATAACTCTCCAAAACAATTCTTTATCCACTATATCATATTTTTGCTAAAAGTCAAGCTAAAGAAGTGTTGTGAATAGCGGAAAAATATATTATAATGGATTTTAACGGAAAAACAGCAACTTCACAACAAAAATAAAACAGAAAGGATGGCAAAACTATGAGGAAAATCGGTTTGTTGACAAGTGGCGGCGACTGCCAGGCGCTTAATGCGGCAATGCGCGGAGTCGTAAAGGGATTGAGCAATAATTTGGACGGGCTGGAGGTTTACGGTTTTTATGAAGGATATAAGGGGTTGATTTACGGGAAATACCGCCTTTTAACTTCTTCGGATTTTTCCGGCATCCTGACCAAGGGCGGCACGATTTTAGGTTCTTCCCGTCAGCCGTTTAAGCTGATGCGCCAGCCGGACGAAAACGGGCTTGACAAAGTAGAGGCCATGAAGCACACTTATTATAAGCTGAACTTAGACTGTCTGGTAATTTTAGGCGGCAACGGTACCCAGAAGACGGCGAACCTGCTCCGGGAAGAGGGCTTAAATATCATCCATCTGCCTAAGACGATTGACAATGATATTTACGGTACGGACGTTACCTTCGGGTTCCAGAGTGCGATCAATATTGCGGCTAATGCAATTGACCAGATCCATACGACTGCCGCGTCCCACAACCGCGTGTTTATCGTGGAAGTCATGGGGCACAAGGTAGGCTGGCTTACTTTATATGCGGGAATTGCGGCAGGTGCAGACATTATACTGATTCCTGAAATTCCATATGACATCGACAAAGTCGCCGAAGCAATCCAGAAACGTACCAAAGCAGGCAAGGGATTTACCGTTCTTGCCGTTGCAGAAGGCGCGATTTCCAAAAAAGACGCGAAGCTCAGCAAGAAGGAATACGCAAAGAAAATGGAAAAATCCCCTTACCCGTCCGTATCCTATGAGGTGGCGGCTCAGATCGAGAAAAAGCTCGGGGTGGACACCAGGGTTACCGTGCCGGGACACACCCAGAGGGGCGGAAGTCCCTGTCCGTATGACCGTGCGCTTTGCAGCCGTCTCGGCGCAGCCGCGGCACATGCGATTGTTGAAGAGGATTACGGCAATATGATCGCGATGAAGGGCAGCAAGACAATCCGTGTGCCGTTGGGGAAAGTGGCAGGCAAGCTCAAGATGGTAGAAAAGGATTCCCAGATTGTACAGGAAGCGAAATTTATGGGGATCAGTTTTGGAGATTAACAGATAAAGTGAGGAAAAACCATGTCTTATACTGCGCTATACCGGAAGTTCCGTCCCGATGCTTTTCAAGACGTCAGGGGACAGGATCATATTGTGGCGACACTAAAGAACCAGATTAAGGCGGACAGGATTGGACATGCGTATTTGTTTTGCGGAACAAGAGGAACCGGAAAGACCACCATAGCCAAGATCTTTGCGAAGGCGGTCAACTGCGAAAGCCCGGCGGACGGCAGCCCCTGTGGGGAATGTGCATCCTGCCGGGCTGTTGCTCGGGGCAGTTCCATGAATGTCATTGAGATTGACGCCGCATCCAATAACGGCGTAGACAGCATCCGGGAAATCCGCGAAGAAGTCACCTACCGCCCTACAGAGGGAAAATACAAAGTTTATATTATTGATGAAGTGCATATGCTGTCAATAGGGGCATTTAACGCTTTGCTTAAAACGCTCGAAGAGCCGCCGCCGTATGTTATTTTTATCCTGGCAACGACAGAAGCACATAAAATACCGGTTACGATTTTATCCAGATGCCAGAGATACGACTTCAAGCGGATTTGTGCGGATACCATTTACGGGCGTCTGGAAGAACTGCTCAAATTGGAACAGGTGGAAGCGGAGGAGAAAGCGCTGCGCTACATTGCCAGGGCGGCAGACGGCGCGATGCGCGATGCATTAAGCCTTTTGGATCAGTGTATTGCGTTTTATCTGGGGCAGACGCTGACCTATGACAGGGTTCTGGAAGTGCTTGGCGCAGTGGATACCGAGGTGTTTCGCGGGCTTTTTCAAAACGTGCTTGCGCAGGACGTGGCAGGAGCGATGGCAGACGTGGAGCGCCTGGTGGCAGACGGCAGGGAGCTGGGGCAGTTTGTCACCGATTTCATCTGGTACCTGCGGAACATGCTGCTTTTGAAGTGTTCGGACGGGACAGTCGAAGCGCTTGATCTGTCCGAGGAAAATATGCGGCGGCTTTTGCAGGATGCAGGGCAGACGGAAGAAGAAACGCTGATCCGCTATATCCGTATTTTTTCCGAGTTGTCCAGTCAGATGAAATATGCGTCCCAGAAGCGCGTGCTGCTGGAAATTGCCCTGATCAAGCTTTGCCGGCCGCAGATGGAACAGGATTACGGTTCTTTGATCGGCCGGATAGAACAGTTGGAACAAAGGCTTGAAGAAGGCACGTTCCAAAGACCGGCGGCAGCTTTCGAAGCGGCCCGGCCGCCGGAAGAAAAAAAAGAAACGCCCGGACTGCCCGAAGCCATTCCCGAAGAAGTGGAGCAGGCAGTAAAAAACTGGCGGAGCATCGTATCCGGGATGCCGGGCCTATCCCGCACGTACTTAAGCCGGGCAAGGCTTGCGCTTGGAGGCGGGAACGAGCTGCTTTTGGTATTTGACGACGCAATGGCGGCGGGTTATTTTGGCAGGGAAGAAGAGCACCGGCAGTTAGAGACGGCGATTGCGGAATTTACCGGCAGGCAGGTGGCGGTCACGATTAAAGAAAATGACACGGACCGTCCCTTTGAAGAAAACCATGTGGATTTGGAACAGGTAATCAATATGCAGATTACCTATGAGGATGAATAGGAGGAAATGAAAATGGCAAAACGGGGCGGTTTTCCGGGCGGAATGCCGGGAAACATGAATAACCTGATGAAGCAGGCGCAGAGGATGCAGCGCCAGATGGAAGAGGCGCAGAAAGAGCTGGAAGAAAAAGAAATTACGGCAACGGCAGGCGGCGGCGCGGTGGAAGTCACCGTATCCGGTAAACGGGAAATAACCGGGATTCATCTGTCCGAAGAAGTCGTTGACCCGGACGATATCGAGATGCTTGAAGATTTGATTATGGCGGCAACCAACGAGGCGTTCCGCCGGCTGGATGAGTTTTCCGCGGAATCCATGTCCAAAATTACGGGAGGCCTTGGCGGCGGCCTGGGCGGAATGCCGTTTTAAGGCGGTAGCGGCATGGAATACTACAGCAGCCAGATTAACCGCCTGGTAGAAGAACTGTCCCGCCTGCCCGGCATCGGCAGCAAATCCGCTCAGCGTCTGGCATTCCACATTTTAAACATGCCCAAAGAAAATGCAAACAGCCTTGCCTGCGCCATTACGGAAGCCAGAAATAACGTCCGTTATTGTAAAGAATGCTGTACCTTAACGGACGACGAGCTTTGCCCGGTCTGTAAAAACAGCAAACGGGATCACCGCACCATTATGGCGGTAGAAAATACCAGGGATTTAGCGGCATACGAAAAAACGGGCAAATACGAAGGCGTCTACCATGTTCTGCACGGGGCGATTTCCCCGATGCTTGGGATCGGGCCGGCCGATATTCGTTTAAAAGAGCTGATGGTGCGGCTGCAGAACGAAGTAGACGAACTGATCATTGCCACCAATTCCAGCCTGGAAGGAGAAGCAACGGCAATGTACATCAGCAAACTGGTTAAACCGACCGGCATCAGGGTAACGCGGATCGCCAGCGGCGTTCCGGTCGGCGGGGATTTGGAATATATTGACGAAGTGACGCTTTTGCGTGCCTTAGAAGGCAGGCGTGAACTATAGGAAAAACAAAAAGCGCGTTGGATTTTCGGATCTGGCGCGCTTTTTTGTCGAGATCTTCTTTTGCGCGCTACCAAGGATTTGCAAAAAATTTATCCGGTCTGTGTTAGAGTGTGTTTGAAAAATGGTTTCCAGAAAGAGAGGTAAGTACATGATCGAAATCATACAGCAGACAGAAAAGAATGCAGAGGGAAAGCTTCCGAAAAATATACGCCAGATTGGAAACCCCGAAAAAGATTTCCGGATTTACATGGAGGATTACGTTTATACATATCTGCATCCGACACAGTTTTACACGATGGGAGAATGCCAGGCGGGCATTCCGTATGGGACGGAGGAGCTTCTGCCGAGGCTTTTAATTCTGGTAGGAGAAATCAATCATTTTTCCAACCGCAGCTGCGCATTTATCTGCGGCGCAATCCGTGTGGAAAACGGTGCGTTTTCCGAGGAACTGCCGGAATTAAACGAAGATGCCTGGCGTCATGTACAAAAAGAACTGCAGCAGTATTTCGGAAAAAGCGAGGTGGTCGGCTGGGTGCTTGATATCCCCGGAAATGAGCTGGAGATTACCAGAGAGATGGAAGAGGTGCACCGGGAAAATTTTACCAGCCCGTACCAGTTTTTTTTCCTGATGGATTCAAGAGAGCGGGAAGAAGCGTTTTACGTCTGGAAAGGCGGCCATTTAAGCCGGAAGGAAGGTTATTTTATCTACTACGAAAAAAATCCCGGTATGCAGGAATACATGATCCGGAAACGGGAGGATATCTGCGGGAGCGACCGTCCGTCCGAAGAAATCGAGGATCGTGCCGCCAGACATTACCGTGCCATGATGCGTGAAAAAAAAGAACAGTCTTATGAGCGTGGGACAGGCATTCTTTCTTATCTGAGTTCGCTGCTGATGGTTCTTGTGCTTTGCACGGTCAGCGTATTGCTTTTGGGCAATATACGCAGGATGGAGCATATGGAGAAGACGATATCCGTTATGTCGGACGCATTTGGGGCGACCGAAGAAGAAAAAGAAAACGAAACGAATCAGGTTGCCGTTGAAACGGTAAGCGGCAGTATATACCCAATCGACGGTACGCCGCAGGACGGTACGAAATCCGGAGAAAACGCGTCCGACGCTGCAGAACAGGCGGGAGGCAATGACGCGTCTCAAAGTCAGGCAGGGGACGCCGTATCGGGACAGGCATCTGCAGGCGGAATACAAAACGAAGCCGAATCGGAAGGAACGGCATCCAAAGAGCAGTCCGGCGGGGCGCCGCAATACAAAGCCGCCTCCGGTGAGGGGGCATCCGAAGGGCAGCCGCAGGACGGAGCCGGTTCCCGGGGAGAGGCCGCCGGTACGGCGCAAAACGGATCTGCAGCCGCGGGGCAGCCGTCCGCAGATGCAGCACAGGGCGGGCCGGCATCCGCGGGCGCACCGCAAAACGAGCCGGCAGCCGCAGAACAGCCGTCCGCGGGCGTACCGCAAAACGGGTCGGCATCCGCAGGACAGCCGTCCGGCAGCACGCCGCAAAGCGGCGCCTCCAAAACCCAAGACATGCCTGCGGAACAGTCCGGCGGATCGCCGCAGAATGCGTCGGGAGAAGAAGGCGGACAGGCTGCATCTGCACAGGCGCAGGACGGGCAGACCGAGGCGGAACGGTATTTAAGCCAGGGATATTATATCGTGCAGCAGGGGGACAGCCTGCGTGGAATCTGTTATAAAATATACCGCAATTACAAAATGATCCGCGCATTGTGCGAGGCAAACGCGATAGAAGATCAGGATTATATCTGGGTAGGCCAGAAAATCGTGCTTCCGTAAAAAAATACATAAATCAGTAGCCGCAGGTAAAATACTTGTGCTATAATTGGGAGAACAGATCCATACCGTTAAGAGTAACGCCGGAGGAACATATGAATGGCAGACATCAGAAAACAGAAATTTTATACAGTCGAAACCGGTACCGTAAAGACCAAAACAGATGAGTTCGAACGTAAAATCCGGGCACACCGGAAAAAAATTGCGATCGTTACAGCCTCTGTGGCAATGATTCTTGCCGTACTTGTGATTGCCGTAGGTTTGTACTATATTTTCAGGGAATACAGATCCTTTGCAGTCCGTTCCCAAATTGAACGCAATGACAGCAAAGCCACTAAATACGAGAGCTTTGCCGGAAATATTCTGCGTTATAACAACGACGGGGCATTTTACCTGGATACGTCGGATAATCCGATCTGGAATCAGGCATTTGAAATGCAGGAACCCGTAGTAGATATCCGTAAAAACTATATGGCCGTTGCGGATTTGTACGGTAATCAGGTCTACATCATGGATACTGCGGGCACACAGGGAAGCATCAAAACCAATAAACCCATAGAGGCTATATCCATCGCTGCCCAGGGAACAATTGCCGTATTGGCCCAGCAGGACGGCATCAGTTACCTGGAGCTGTACAATAAGAGCGGCGACAATCTGGCAGGCGGCCAAATCCATGTAACAAACAGCGGATATCCGTTAGACATTGCCCTTTCGGACGATGCAACCAAGCTGGCGGTATCCATTTTAGACATCAGCAAAGGAGCGGCACAGACCACCATTTCATTTTATAATTTTGCTTCGGTCGGTCAGAATGAAATCGACAACATGGTGGGCAGTTATACTTATGCGGATACCGTTGTGCCGGAACTTGCCTTTACCTCAAACAGCCGCCTTGTCGCCTTTGGAGACAACAAAGTAATCCGGTTTGAAGGCGCACAGAAGCCGGAAGAAGCACAGGTTATTAAGCTGGAAAAAGAAGTAAAAAGCATCTTTTATGACAATGATTATTTCGGTCTGGTTTACCATAACGGGGATTCGGCAGACAGTCATAATATGCAGATTTATCATATGGACGGGACACTTCTTTTAGAACGGGATTTTACCATGCCGTACCGGAACATTGAATTTTTAGGCAATCATGAAATCTGCATCCGGGACGAATTTGAATGCGCCATATATACCCTGCGGGGCGTGAAAAAGTTTACATATAAATTTGACAATGCACTTTATAAGATATTTTCGGGAAAAACAGGCAGAAGATATACCTTTATTTTGGACGGTGTGATGGAACAGGTCAAATTAAAATAAAGGGAGGACAGAATGAATTTATTGGAAATGATAGTAATTGTAACGATTGCAGTCTGTGCGCTGATCGGTTATCATACCGGTCTTTTGCGTGTCATTTATTCGTTATTTGCGTGGACAGCGGCATTTGCGCTTGGGAGCTTTGCGTCGCCGTATCTGGCAGTGTTTCTGAAACAGAATACAGGAATGGGAGAGGCCATACAAAAAGCATGTGTAAGATATCTGGAACAGTTGGCAGGCTCCCGCACGGATGATCCGACAATCGCGGTATTCGGCGAATTGCTGGAGGATTCGGGCATATACGAAGGGATTGCGACTCAGGCAGCGGAGTACATTATAAAAGGGATTTCGTTTTTTCTGGTAATGCTGGCAATCGGAATTTTGATGAGCCTTTTATGGCGTCTGCTGGATGTGGCATCGCGCCTTCCGGTGATAGAAGGAGCGAATAAAATGCTCGGCGCCGCGGCCGGAGCGCTGAAAGGGCTTGTAATTGTATGGGGAGCGTTTTGCGTGATCCGGCTGTGCAGCGGGACGGAAATCGGAGGAGAACTCGTAAGCCGGATCGAGGAAAGCGCCGTATTGAAGGGTATATACGACTTTAATTTTTTGTTTTGGATTGTCTTAAAGGTATTAAAGCAGGCTTAAAAAATTATTTTTGCAAAAAAATAAAAAAATTTCAAAAAAAGTGTTGACAGACCCGAAACTCTGTGGTAATCTGATATAGCTGTCGCGGAAAACGACACAAAAACAGAAAATGCACATTGAGAACTGAA
>CAMSEJ010000003.1 GCA_947057405.1 uncultured Roseburia sp. | reverse complement strand
AGATCATGCCATGTGACTGGAGTTCAGACGTGTGCTCTTCCGATCTAACCGCACGCACGGTCGTAACGCCGGACAGGGTAATGGCGCCGGTATACCGCTTTGCCCTTGTCGCCGCAACGGACGGATTCGTACCGTCTGTCGTATAGTAAACCGTTCCGCCGGAAGGCGCCGTAATCGTCACCTTATCGCCGGCTGCCGAAATCACCGGGGCAAGCAGCGTTCCTGCCGGGGTATAAATGCTGCCGTATTCCGTATCCGTTGCGCCGGAATCGTATACCAGCTCCGGCAGATACCCGTTCCACATCTCCTCCGCCACATGGGACGCGACATTATACGGATTCTTGTCGGACATATAAGTCTGGGTGCTCCGGTTAAAATAAAAATACGAGCTGTCCCATCCTTCTTCATCCGCAATGTTGTCGTCCCAGGTACAGTCCACGTTGTACCAGGTGCCGTTGAGGCGGACAATATTCCATTCGTGCTCCTCACTGGTCACAACCGCGCAGTCAATGCCCGCCGCGTTGCACAGAAGCTGCATCGCCTGGGAATAGCCGGCGCATACCGTAGTGTCCGTAAAAAACACACTGTAAACCGTCTGGTTGTACTGGTTCTGCGCAGGGGTGTTATAATGCGGATCGTATGTAACCTTTTTGCAGATCAGATCGTGTATTTTTTTCTCCTTCAGCAAATCCGTCGGCTCTGCATTGATCTGCTGCATATAGCTGCTAATCACCGCCTGAAGCTGCTGCGTCTTTGCCATACGCACCGTCCCGTTTGCAAACGCTTCATTCACGCTCAGCATTACAATCCCGGCATTGCCCGACGGCACCACGCCGTAAATCGACTGCAGGAAATAATACTGCGGATTGGAAAGGACGAACATAAACATCGCGTCATACGCTTCGGCCTTGCTCATATTCCGGTAGACAATACTTTTTGTACGGTAGTACCGCATTCTGGCCCCGCTTGTGCTGCTGGTATAAACAGACACGTCTGTCAGCGTTTCCGTCCCGACCAGGTATTCGTGACACATCTGATCCAGATTGTCCCAAAGCACTCTCTGGGCATCGTTTAACATATTATAATAATAATTCGTCGAATAAGAATCCCAGCCCGAACGGTAAGCGGCCGAGCCCCGTGTTTCTAAACTCTCTTCGGCAGGCTCATAGCGCTCCGTCACTTCCTCCGGCGAAACCTCCACTTCAATCAACGGCTGAAAGCCGGTTGGCATCGCCCCGGCCGTACCGGTACGGCTTCGGGCATCCAACTGTAATCCGTCTCCCGTTTCCGGCAATTGCGGCGTTTCCTCTGCATTTACCGTTATCCCGTTTTCCCCTGTCTGCCCGGCAAATGCATGTTCCGTATTTACGCTAAATACCATCATGACTGCCAGTAATACTGATACAATCCGTTTGTGCATAATGATTCTCCTTTTCTGTTATTTAATCGACTTCTTTCCCTTCACTTATACCCATACACGCATCATAGGGATTCGCTGCCAAAACGCAGCACCGCTCCCTGCGTCTCTTCCAAAATCTGCAGCACGGCCGCCTGTGCCGTCTTTTGCGAAAAATCTCCCGCAAGACGAAGCTTACAGCTCATTTCACCCGGCAAAGACTGCACCGCCGAGCATTCCGACACCAAAAGCCCCGCAAGCGAAGCCGCATTCAGCGCCGCCGCAGGATACCCGCTCTCCGTCCCGCAGAAAAATGTCAAAGACACCTCCCCCTGCCCGTCCGGGAGTCCGCAAAGCAGTTCGCTCTCTTCCGCCAGCTTTGCATACTGGTACGTCCTGCTAATCCCCATCACCTGCTTGAAAAACGCCGTGCATTCCGCCTCAAGCTCCGGCTGTACGCCCTGCCGGCGCATCCGCAGGATCTCCTGTTCGCGTTCCGGAACAAAAACCCTCCCTTTTGTGCGCCTTTTTTCCTCTGCAACTGCCGCGGCACACGCCATGCGCTCCAAAAACAGCTCTCTCATCCGATCGTCCACACGGTTGATTTGCTGTCTGATTTCATCCAAATCCATATCGCTGCCACCCTTCCTGTCAATCATAATAGACCCCGTTCGTCTCAATGGAAACCTCTAAACCGTCCTCCGAAAGCCTGCGGAAGAAGCCCCTCTGCACCGACGCATCCGCCAGCACCGAACTAAACGTAAACATCAGCCGATCCCGGTAAGAACAAATCGTCCCCTTCATCGGCTGCCCCTTTGACATTGCAAGAAACGCTCCAAACATTCCGATATAAGGCTCATACACATCCGCTACGGAAATACTGCCGATGTTCGTCACCGTCGTCGTATTCGCCAGCGCCGACTTCGTATATACATAGCGCATCGCAATATTTTTCATCAGAAGCGGTACCGCCCGCGCCAGAATATTCTTCTCATTGGACACATTATAAGAAAACAGCTCCTCCAAATGCTCCTTTGTAATCTGTGCCCGCAGACTCTCCTGCGTAATCAAAAGCACCTCGTCAAATGAATAGGATTCCTCTTTCGGCAAAAACTCCGCCGAAACCATCACAAAAAAATTCTTCGTCGTCACCGAATGAAAGTACGGACGCAAATTGACCGGAACAGCCGCCCGGATTGCCCGCTCTCCCGGCACTCCATGCATACACTCCGTATAAATGCTGTAAATATACGCCGCCACCAGATACTCATTAATGCTTGCGCCGTATCTTTTGGCAACCTCTTTTAGCGCCGCCACCTCCATGGTCCCGTGAATCACGCCAAATTCTCCGGGATGCAGCCGCTCCCCTTTCAGCTGATAAGCCCTTGTCGTCCGATATCCCTTCGCGTGGCTCTTTTTATAATTCTTCAAAAAACTGTCTTCCCGGTTCAGCGACGTATCCGCCGAAAGCTGATCCCCCACCTGTCCCACAAGTTCGGGATGTGCAATCCGCAGGTACTGATAGGTCAGCTCCTTTAAAAAATTAATCCCGCCCATCCCGTCCGTCAGTACATGGAATACCTCCAGATTAATCCTCTTTTTATAATAAGAAACCCGAAACAGGTAACTCTGGTTGCGGTTCTGCACAATATAACGGCACGGGTATGCGCTCTCCCGGCGCACCTTCGGAGCCGGCTTGCCGTTTTCCTCAAAATAGTACCAGAACACACCCTGTCTGAGTCGCACGTCAAACCCGTCAAACTTGGGAAGTACAATATTTAACGCCTGCTGGAGCATATCTTTATTCACCGTTTCGTTCAGCACCACAAAAATACGGTAAACATTCGTCATATCCTCCCCCGCAATCACCGGGAACAGATGCGCCGTGTTGTCGAGCTTCTCCCAGCGGAGCTGCTCGCTCGTGCCATAGCGGCACTCCCTGCGAAGCGCTTCCTTATCGCGCCGCTTCTTAAGCCTGCGCTGGTATTTTTCCTTTGCCTTCTGCTCCTTTTGCCTTTCCTTTTCAGAGCCGTTTGCCTTCTTATCCAAACATAAATCCTCCTGACGGCAATTTGTATTTCATATGTAAATATATTAACATCATAAAAGGAGTTTCACAAGATATTTCTTTCAGACGCCAAAGCACCCCGAAAAGCAGTTTTTCCGTCCCTTTTCTCTTCCACGGAATCCCCCCATAAAAAGGCCCCCACCGTGCAAATACTCAGAAAAACTTCTTTTTCTTAAAAAACAGCAAAATCACTACAATAATCACTAGGCAAACACCGGACACCACCAGATACCCGTACTTCCAGCTAAGCTCCGGCATATTATAAAAATTCATGCCGTACCACCCCGCCACCAGCGTCAGAGGCAGAAAAACCGTCGTCACCACGGTCAGCAGATTCATCACATTATTCTGCCGGATCGTAATCTCCGCCTGGTAAACATCCTGCACCTGCATTGCATATTCCCGCAGCGACTGCGCCTCTCCCTGCAGACGTTTCACGCGTTCCAAAAAATCCCTGCCGGCCCGGTTCTCTGCGGCAAGGATTTCTGCAACGTCTGTCAACTGTCCATAATAACAATAAAACCGGGAAATCTCTTTTTTAATTCCCAGCATACGGTAATGAAAATGTGTCGTATTCCCCTCCAGGACCGTTTCTTCCATCCCGGCAATCTCCCGCTCCAGCACAGCCAGATACAAAATGTCTTGTTCGATTACCGCCATAAAAAAATCGCTCAGAAACCGCTCCAGCGTATACGTTTTTGCCGCCGTCCGTTTTTGCAGAAGCCCGATCAGATCATCCGCAAACGAACCCTCCTCTATAAAAATCAACCGGTCCTTTAAGATATAAACGGCAAAATCGTAATTCCGGCGCTCCTTTTTCTTTACCGGAATATGAAATGTCCCAAAAAGATATGAGGCATGGGATTCCAATTTGCAGAAGAACGCATCCTCCTCCTTTCTTCCAAGAGAAAATGCCTCCTTAAGCTTTAGCTCCCCGCCCCATTCATCTTCATCAAAAACCGCAACCCCACCGGGCATCTGCTCCCATTCCATGCGGCCTATTTCCTGTATTCCGGCTTTACCTACCCTGTAAAACATTCCGAACGTTCCCCTTTTTTTCATAGCTATATACCGAACGTCCGAAATTTATACATATCCCGTTCCCCGTGATCGTTCTTTACACCTCGGCAGTATCCTCAATCTGCCAGTCGATCGGCTCAACTCCGTGTTCCTCCAGAAAAGCATTTGCCTGGCTGAAATGCCTGCAGCCAAAGAATCCGCTGTAAGCCGACAGCGGGCTCGGATGCGGCGCCTTTAAGATCAAATGCTTGGGATTTGTAAGCATAGATGCCTTTTTCTGCGCCGGCCTGCCCCAGAGCAGGTACACAATCGGCCGATCCTGCCCGTTCACTGCCTGAATAATCGCATCCGTAAACTTCTCCCAGCCCTTCCCCTGATGGGAATTGGCCTGGTGCGCCCGTACCGTAAGAACCGTATTTAAAAGCAGAACGCCCTGATCCGCCCACTTTTTCAAATAGCCGTGCTTAGGGATCGTACAGCCCAGATCATCATGCAGCTCCTGGTAGATATTCTGCAGGGAAGGCGGTATCTTCTGAGCCGCCGGAACCGAAAAACTGAGGCCGTGCGCCTGGTTTACATTGTGGTAGGGATCCTGTCCGAGCAGAAGCACCTTTACCTTACTGAGCGGCGTAAAATGAAACGCGTTAAAAATATCGTCTGCCGGCGGATAGACCGGACCTTTTTCGTATTCGTCCTTCACAAACGCATAAAGCTCACGGTAATACGGTTTTTTAAATTCATCCGACACGGCATCCAGCCAGTCATTTGTAATCATTCCCATAAAAGATTCCTCCTCTGTATCTATCTGCGTACCGAAACCCCTCTTCCTTCCAGATACTCCTTTAACGCTGTAATCTCCAGCTCCTTATAGTGAAACAGCGACGCCGCCAGTACCGCGTCCGCCATCCCGTCCGTCAGCGCCTCGTAAAAATGCTCCTTTGTCCCCGCGCCGCCCGACGCAATCACCGGGACGGATACGCATTCCGCAATCGTCCTCGTCAGCGCAATATCGTATCCTGCCTTCGTCCCGTCGCAGTCCATGCTGGTAAGCAAAATCTCTCCTGCCCCCATACGCTCTGCCTTGCGCGCCCATTCCACCGCATCCAGTCCCGTATCAATCCTGCCGCCGTTTTGAAATACATTCCAGCCGCTTTTATCCGGTCTGCGCCTCGCGTCAATCGCGACTACGACGCACTGGCTGCCGAACTTGTCTGCGGCCTCCGAAATCAGCTCCGGCCGGTTAATTGCCGCCGAATTTACCGAAATCTTATCCGCACCTTCCCGGAGCAGCGCCTTAAAATCGTCAACGGTCCGGATCCCTCCGCCGACCGTAAACGGAATAAATACCTCCCGGGCAACCCGGCGCACCATATCCACTACCGTTTTACGCTGATCCGAAGAGGCCGTAATATCCAAAAACACCACTTCGTCCGCGCCTGCCTTATCATATGCCGCCGCGATTTCCACCGGATCCCCCGCGTCCCTTAAATTCACAAAATTAACGCCCTTTACCACCCTGCCGTCATTGACATCCAGACAGGGGATGATCCTCTTTGTAAACATCAGACCTTCCCTCCCTGTATCCCCGCAAAATTCGACAAAATCTTAAGCCCTGCCGTACTGCTCTTCTCCGGATGGAACTGGCAGGCAAATACGCTGCCGCATTCTACGGAAGCATGGATATCGGTACCGTATTCCGTAACGGCCGTCACAATCTCCTCGTTTTGCGCTTTTAAATAATAGGAGTGCACGAAATAAACATATGTCCCCGGCGCAATACCCGAAAACAGCCTGCCGTTATGCGGAAACTGCAGGCTGTTCCATCCGATATGCGGTATCTTAAGCCCTTCTTTTTCCGGGATTTTCAAAATCTGTCCCTTTAAAAGGCCAAGGCCTTCTGCCCCCGGGCTTTCCTCGCTCCCTTCAAATAAAAGCTGCAGGCCAAGGCAAATGCCAAGCACAGGCTTTCCTTCCGCCGCGGCTTCCTGCAGCATCTTATCTATGTCGTATTTTTTTAACTGCTCCATTGCCGCGCCAAATGAGCCGACGCCAGGCAGAATCAGCTTATCGGCCGCTTCCACCTCGCGTCTGTTCCGTGTAATCATACATTCCTGCCCCAAATGGCACAGAGCTTTTTCCACGCTTTTTAAATTCCCGGCATCGTAATCTAAAATTGCAATCATATGTACTTCCCCGCTGTTTCCTATTCCAGGCCAAGTGCTTTTACTATATTATAAATCCGAACCGTATATTCCGTCCGGTCTTCCAACCCGTAAATCTCGCGTGCAGTCTGGGCATTGACGCCGAACTTTTCCGAAATCTGCGTTTCTGCCTGGGAGGCTAAAAGATCGTATTCTGACTGTACGCCGTAAACCGACGCGTCGCCGGAATTGGCATCGTACCTGCCCAGTGCACAGATATACGCATCCAGCGCCATCGTATACTGCCCGCTTTCGTACAGCGCATTGCCTTTGTTAAGCTCGCCTTGGACACCCGCTAAAAGCGCCACCTGCCCGTTAAACTGGACATCCTCTTCCTTCGCCTTTAACCCTGCCATCTGGCGGTATGCTTCCACATAATCCTGTGAATGATACGCCTGCTTTGCTGCGGTTATGCTGGAAGAATACCCCATCAAATTCGAGCTGATCAGAACAAAAGCCCCTGCAGAAACGGCCATAATAAAAATCAGAATCACCGGCACTTTCGGAAGCGGCGGTGACAAATCCACTGCCTTCGGTTTCTTCGGCGGCTTTTCCTTTTTGGGCCTTTCTTTTTTGGGTTTTTTTACTTTTTTCGGTTTTTTCTCTTTTGGTTTCTTTTCCTTTGGCTTCTTTTCTTTTTTCATTTTCTTCTCTTTTTTCTTTTTCCCTTTTTGCTGCTCTTCGGGCGCGGGAGCGGGTTCCTCCGCACCGCCCGCCATATCAAGTTCCTGCAGGATCTGGAGCTGTTCGTCGTCTAAGCCGGAATAATCGGCGCCGTCCGAAATGCCCTGCGGCGCTTCCGGCGCTTCTTCCTCCTGCAAAAGCTCATCCTCGTTTTCGCCAAACAATGCCGAACCGAGCTTCTTGAAAAATCCCGGCTTCTTCTCTTTCGCGGAATCCTTTTTCTTCCCGCTGCGGCCGCCGTTTTCTTCTTCCAGCAGTTCGTCGAGCTGTGCCGTATCTTCTACCAGTTCTACTTCCGGCCGCTCCGGCTGCTGCGGTTCTTCCGTCCAGGTATCGTCGGTCAGCGTATTGATCTCAAATCCGTCTTCTTCCGGTTCCACGGGACTGTCTGCAGGCTCATCCTCCGGTTCGCTGCCCGGCTGCTCGTTCAGGTTATTGATAATGCCTTCCAAATCGTCAAAAAAGCTGTCCCCCGTCCCGCCGGTACCTCCGGAATCTTCCAAATCGGCTTCAAAATCCCGGACAAATCCGTCCGCGCCTGTGCCGCTTAATTCCTGTTCAAAATCTTCTTCAAAATCGGCAGTCCTTTTTCGTCTTTTCCTCTTTGATTCTGCTTTCCTCTCTGGAGTAACATTATTCAGTAAGGAGTCAAGATAATCCTCAGTTCTGCTCACAGCAATCCCTCCTGTATGAAACCCATCAAGGGATGTGATGGTGTATCACATCCCCCGACTATTCTAATTCTTCTGCTCCTATCGCCACTTTGCTTGCACCAATCAGGCTGTCAATCGTCCTGACCAGATCGCCGATCTCCGGCTTGGTCAGCTGCGCATCCGCACCGAGCTGTTCCCCTTTGCGCCGCATTTCGTCATTTACAAGCGAAGAAAAAATAATCAACGGTATATGCTTTAACTCGTCATCCGTCTTCATCAGCTTTGTCAGGCGGTGCCCATCCATCAGCGGCATCTCAATGTCCGTAATGACACAGTGCACCATTTCGTCCAGCGTACCGTTTTCCTTGAATTCACATACATGATCCCAGGCTTCCTGCCCGTTCGCCGTCACGATCTGCCTTGTATACCCTGCCTTCTTCAAACAATCCGTAATCAGCTTGCTTAAGAACGGGGAGTCTTCCGCAATCAGAATCGGGGAATCCCTGCGATCCCTGCCCTGGTATTCCTCCACATCGGAAATCTTAAGCCCTGTTTCCGGGCTGATATCCGTCACAATCCGCTCAAAATCCAAAATAACAATCAGATTATCCTGCAGCTTCACGACGCCGGTCGATACTCCGCTGTCGTTGTTAATCGTGGAATCCGGCTTGATGATGCTCTGCCAGGATACCCTGTGGATACCGAGCACTTCGTCCACATGAAACGCAACGTTTAGCTTGTTAAAATTCGTAATGATAAATAACCCCTTCTTCTCGTCCTCGTCCTCCGGGATACCGATGCAGCGCTTTAAGCTGATCACCGTAATCATAATATCCCTCGGCATAAAAATGCCCTCTACACTCGGATTGGAATGCGGTATCGGCGTAACCGGCTGATAGGACAGAATCTCGCGGATCTTCGCGACATTAATGCCATAGCGGTTGCCCCCTATTGTAAATTCCAGTATTTCCAGTTCGTTTGTTCCACTTTCCAGCAGTATGTTTGAATCCATAGCTTTTCCCTCCCGGCACACATATGTTTCTGCGTTCTCAATGTATCCATTATAACATAAATAAAGCCATTGTATATTGTTTTTTTCAGTTTTTTATAATTTAATCGTATTCTGGCTGCCGTTCATTGTGACCTTAAGCGACAGATCGGAAACCGCCTGAACCTCCTGCGGAATCTCAAACAGCAGCACCGTTTCGCCGGACTCTCCCGCCAGAAGCGTGCCCTGGTAGGTGGACAGATCGTTCGGAAGGATTGTCGTCTGCGCCGCTGCGGTATATTCCCCGTTCACCGTCACCGAAAACGCCGGCGTCATCGCCAGTATGTCAATCGCAAGATCCTGGGACGACTGGTTCGTAAGCTTCACCTTCAGCACCAAAAGCTGTGAGCCGGGCGATGCGTCCACGGCATAGGATGCGGATTTTTCATAGGCGGCGCACAGGCTGCTTCCCGCAAAGTCTGCACGAATCACACCCAAATCAAGCGCTTCGCCGATGGTAACCGAACGTTCTTCTCCGGCCTGCGGCGCGGACGGGCTGCCGGAAGTTCCTGCTTCGTCCTGCGAAACGTCCGTCGTCGGTGCAGCGTCCGGTTCCGGCAGAGCATCCGTATCCCCCAAAGCCGCATCTTCCGGAGACATCTGCACATCCTGCGCCTTCTTCTGCGTATCCGTACCTTCTTCCAATATATCCTTCCTTACAAACACTTCCCCGTCTTTCTGGCAATTGTTAAATTTTGCCACCGCATGCGAAGCGTAACTGACAACCGCCGCCTGTTCCTCGGGTGTCATTTCATAAAGGGCTTCTCCACAGCCGCCCAGTGTAACAGCCGCCGCAAACAGTACTGCGGCAATCCTCGTCTTTGAACCTTTCATCCTCTGCCTCCACTGCATAAACTTGATCTGTAAAAATTATATCAATTTTAACATTTTTTTTGGAAATGGGCAACTATTAATTATTTTTTGTATCCAATTCAAACCAAAATTCCACGCCGTCCGTATGGTTTATTACGCCGCATTCCCGATGGAACGAATCCATAATCGCCTTAACAATCGAAAGTCCGATCCCGCTGCCGCCGTATTCCCTCGTCCTTGCCTTATCCACTTTATAGAATTTTACCCAGATATTCCCGATGTCCCCGGCCGGGATGGGCTTGCCGGTATTGAACACACTCACGCGGACATAATCCCCGTTCTGCGTATACTTTATGTCAATCCTCTTTTCAAAATCGGCATGGTGGATGGCATTGCTCAGATAATTCGTTACAACCTCTTCCACCTTAAATTCATCCGCCCATACATACATCGGCATATTCGTATTAAAAGTAAGGCTGATCCCGTTTTGTTTCAGCAAAATCGAAGCTGACTGGATCACGCCGCGGATCAGTTCCGTCAAATCAAACCGTTCCATCGCCACCGCGTCGTTTCCGAATTCAAGCTGATTGAGCGTCAGCAGCTTTTTGACCATCTGGTTCATTTTATCCGCTTCGTCCATAATGACCTCGCAATAAAAATTCCGGCTTTCCTCGTCGTCATTGATGCACTCCTGAAGGCCTTCGGCATAGCCCTGGATCAACGCAAGCGGCGTTTTCAGCTCGTGGGACACATTGGATAAAAATTCCTTGCGCATTTCGTCGATTTTCGTCTTTTTTTCAATATCCATCTGCAGCTCGTTGTTGGCGCTTTTCAGCTCCGAAATGGTTTTTTCAAGCGTCTCCGACATCTGGTTGATATGTTCGCCCAGCAGATCGATTTCATTCTCCCCTTTGCTCCGGTACTTGGCGTTAAAATCCAGGTTTGTCATACGCCTGGAAATTTCGGCCAGTTCTAAAATGGGCTTTGCAATTTTACGGGACGCGAAAATACTGATGACGGCGCTTAAAATAACGGCGGCAATCCCGATATACGATAACAGGCGGTTGGAAATCCCCGCGCTGTCCCGGATACTTTCCAGTGCCGTCCGCATAAAAATCAGATTGCCGTCCGCTAAGGTTCCCCCCAGCACCAGGTACTCGGATTTATGCCTTGCATCTATCTGGCGTTCTAAAACATAGCGGTCGGTTTCCTCCAGCATTTCCACGGAGGTGCCCTTGGAGCCGGCAAAAAGCATATCCATAAACTGCGCCCAGAGCGATTCCGTATCGTTGACGGACGCCCTTACGACCGTGCCGTCCGGGCTTACGATTAAAATTGCAATATTGCCGTTTTCACATATTTTTTCAAATCCGACATCAAATCCGGCGCTGTCCAGCACACCCGCCTCGCTTTTGGCGTCGATCACGTCAAATCCTTCGAGCATGGCATCCTGCTTGTTATAAATATAATAATCCTCCAAAAAAGTATTGTTCAAAAACCAGCAGAGCAGCACCGTGCCGGCTACCATTCCCAAAATAGTACCCGTATACTGTAAAGTAAGGGAATGCTTTACCTGTTTCATTCTGATATTCATTCTGTCACGCAAATCTTTGTTCACCTCGAAATCATTTGTCTAGAGCGTGTTTGAAAAATCATTCCCACTCTTTTCTATATCTTTTATAGCACTTATATTTCACAATTTCCACTGTTTCCGCACTATTTCACATAATCTACAAACTCTGTTGCTACACTTTTATCTTACATAGACAATCATAAAAAGAAATAGTATCCCTACCCTGAGAAAGTAAGATACTATTTCTTTTTTTAATCTTATTATACTGAGGGCACATCGGAACTCGTGTCCGATAAACCTTTCTGATTAGATTATACACTAGAGCCGCCTGTTTTGCAAGCGGCTCTTTTTTACATATTTTTAGTGTGTTTTCTATATTCTCAATATCCAGCTTCATGATATCCTTTGACTGAGCTAGAGCGAACAATGTTGGCAAAGTTCCGTCAGCCAGAGGACAGGAGATACGGCGTTCGCTGTAGTACTAATGTCAATTCGTTAAACGTAGAACATATAAGGAACTGGGGCTGGTTGAAAACCATATATTTGGCAGTATTTTGGTAAAAACTCCCGCACCCGGCGCATCCTCAAAACCCGGAAACGCCCATAAATACCGCTTTAACGCATACCGCCTTTATTCGTTCACCTCAAATTTGTACCCCATCCCCCAAATCGTCTTAATATACTCCCCGCGCTGCCCCAGCTTATTCCGCAGCTTTTTCACATGCGTGTCAATGGTGCGTGCGTCCCCAAAATAATCATAATTCCAGACATGGTTTAAAATCTTTTCACGGGAAAGTGCAATGCCGCGGTTTTCAATAAAATAAGCAAGCAGTTCAAATTCCTTAAAACTAAGCTCCACGCGCTCCCCGTCCACCGTTACCAAATGCGCCACCTTGTCCATCACAATTCCGCCGATATCTACGGCATCCTCTTCTGCCGTCCGGTTTGCCCGGCGCAGGATCGCCCCCACACGGGCGACCAGAATTTTCGGGCTGAAGGGCTTGGAAATATATTCGTCTACTCCCAAATCAAACCCCTGCAGCTCGTCATTCTCGTCGCCTTTCGCCGTCAGCATGATAATCGGAATTTTGGAGGTTTCCCGGATTTCCCGGCAGACATCCCAGCCGTTGATCTTGGGCATCATTACGTCCAGAATAATCAGCGCAATGTCCTTGTCCCGGTAAAACAAATCCAGCGCTTCCTCCCCGTCGCCCGCTTCCAGTACTTCAAAATTGTCCCGTATCAGAAAATCCCGCACCAGCTTGCGCATCCTGCTCTCATCGTCTACCACCAATATTTTAATCTTCTCCATCGCAGCTCCTCATTTCTCATTTTCTGGCTATTCTAGCAGATATTTATGAAAAAAATATGTTTACCTGCCTGCGCCTTCCTGTTCCCGCAATTTATCCTCACGTTCCTGCAGCTGGGCTTCCCAGTGCTCGTATTTTTCGATCAGGGCATTTTCGTAATTCACAATATTAATATTGCCGCTGGTTGCCGTTACCGCAAACATCCCGATTACGATAAGAAGCAGTACGACGCAGACCGACAGGCAGGCTTTAAACTTCAACTTGTAATCTACATTTTTTACCTCTGTCTTGTGGACGATTTTGGTTTTCACTTCGGTCCTGACCCGGGGTTCGGTCTGCGGCCGCACAGGCGCCACAGGCTGGACGGCTGCCGGAGCGTTTACGGGAATGGGCGGAATCGTATCATTGCTGATGGAAGGGTTTGTCCACAAATATTCCTGCAGCTCATACAAAAACGAATAGCCTACCGGCGTTTCAAACAGGCGCTGATCTACCATCTGACGGTAAACCCGGAACACCACCTGGGGATCGGTCAGATCCGCGCTGTTTTTTACATAGCGTATGCCCTCTGCTTCCTTGAGCGCCTTTTCCATCATTTTTTCATCCGGGAAGGCAAATCCCACTGCCTCATATGGTATTCTGTTCATACTCCCTCCGTACACTTAAATTATGTATTGTTCCGGGGTGTACAGCATCCTGAGCCCCGGAGCGTATTTATTGCTATTATAATAAAAAAACACCGGAAACGCAATCATTTCCGGTGCTGCCGCTCCAATTGTTCGGAACGTTTCATAATTTTCAGTGCGTATTCGGTATAATCCGCCTGTTTCCCGCGCGCAATGGCATCCCTGCTGCCGTTATAGACCATCAGGACCGTCCCGATATCGCCGTGCTCCCGAAACAACTCCGCCAGGTAATCCGCGGCAAGCAAAATATTCCCCTTCGCATCATAAATATCCTCCACTCCCAGCTTCTGCATACGGTCTTTGTGGTAATTCAGATTAATCTGCATCAGCCCTTTGCAGTTGCCGTTCTGCGCTCTTGGATTGCCGGACGACTCCGATTCCATAATCGCCTCTAACAGCTCCGGGCAAATCCCGTATGCCCCGCCGATTTCCTCACAATACGACGCATATTCTGCCCGGATAAACGTATCCGCGCTTTCCGCCGAAAGCTTTACCTGCGCCGAAAAACAGACCAGCAGTACCAATGACAGAAACAACGCCCTCTGTACCCTTTTTTTAACATGCATATGACCCCTCCGGAATTCTTTCTAATCTATTCTATGCAACAGCTTCCCGATTATATAATTCTATGGGAAAATTCCGGATTTATACCTGTTTTTTAAAAAAATCCTGTTTTCTGCCAAAAAAAGAAAGCAGCTTTTCATGCTGCTTCTTTTAGGAGAAGGTATTTTACTATGGGGTATAGTAAAACAAAAAAATATATATAAGGTATTGGGGGGTTTTACAGTTATTATACTACCACAGCCAGCGCCATAAGTGTTCACAAATGTTACAATTTATTCCAGATAATTTTATGCATTTTACACAAAAAATAATCCCGGCGCAGAAAAAGGCGGAATGCCAAACACCTCTGTTTCGCATTCCGCCTCTCTGTTTCATTTTATCCGTCGTAACGTTTTACTGCTTATTTAGAAGAAGTCATTTTCTCTTCCTGGCTGCGGATCATCTTGCGGACCATTTCTCCGCCAATCGAACCTGCCTGTGCAGAGGTAAGGTCGCCGTTGTATCCTTCCTTCAGCGGTACACCGATTTCAGACGCTACTTCCTGTTTAAAACGGTTTAATGCTTCCTTTGCTTCAGGAACTTCTACTCTGTTTCCTCTACTTGAACTTGCCATGGTATTGCACCTCCATAGTTTTTTCTCCGGCTGCGCCGGTGTTTTGTATTCGGATAAACGCTGTTTTGTTTATCCTAGAGATAGTATGGTGCAAAACCGATTTTTTATGTTTGGAAAGTTCAACCAAAATTTATCCCTCGTACAGGCTTTTCAATAACGCAATCTCTTTTGCATAGCCGTCGGCATCGTTCGGTGTTTCCAGGATAATCGGGCGATCCTTAAGCGCCGGATGGTTTATCACCCGTTTCATGGTTTCGATACCGATATGGCCTTCGCCGATTTTTTCGTGCCGATCCTTATGGGCCGCGAACGGATTCATGCTGTCGTTCATGTGAATCGCCTTTAAACGCTCCAGCCCGATAATCCGATCGAAGGAATCCAATACGCCGTCCAGATCGTTTACGATATCGTATCCTGCGTCCCAGACGTGGCAGGTATCCAGGCAGACGCCCATTTTCTCTTTGCGGTTTACCTGATCCAGAATCGCCCGCAGCTCCTCAAAGCTCCTGCCGATCTCCGTTCCCTTGCCTGCCATGGTTTCCAGCAGTACGGTGGTCGTCTGATGTTCGGTCAGCACTTCATTTAAAAGAGCTGCCGTTAAGGCAATCCCTGCTTCGCTGCCCTGTCCCACATGGGAACCCGGATGAAAATTGTAATAATTGCCCGGCGTATATTCCATACGCATCAGATCGTCTTTCATGGTTTCTTTCGCAAACGCACGAACATCCTCTTTGGCAGCGCAGGCATTCAGCGTATAAGGCGCATGAGCAACCAATTTTCCAAAGGCATGTTCCTCTGCAAGCGCAAGAAATTTCTCAATATCCGCTTCATCGATCTCCTTGGCCCTGCCGCCGCGCGGATTGCGGGTAAAGAACGCAAATGTATTTGCCCCCAGCTTTAAAGCCTGCCTGCCCATGGCCTCATAGCCTTTGGACGCGGAAATGTGGCTCCCTAAATATAACATATCGCCCTCCTGTGGTTTTTATTGTTCGGTTTACGTACCGGGCCGCCAAAACGCCTGCCAAACAGCAGAATTCCCGCCGCCGGGACTTCAGGCATAATCCGCCCCATGTCCGCCTTTACAGACTGCGGATACGCTCCAGTGCGCCCAGCGTATTTTCATATGTCCCAAACGCGGTCAGCCTGAAATACCCTTCGCCGCTCGGTCCAAAGCCGGAGCCCGGCGTTCCCACAACGCCGCCGCGTTCCAGCAGGTGATCAAAGAAATCCCAGGACGTCATGCCTTCGGGTGTTTTTAACCAGATATACGGCGCGTTGACGCCGCCAAAAACCGTATAACCCGCATCTGAAAGACCCTGCTTGATTGCCGCGGCATTTTTCATATAATAAGCAACCTGCTCCTTTATCTGGGCTTTGCCCTCCGGAGAATACACGGCTTCCCCTGCACGCTGCACAATGTACGGCGCGCCGTTGAATTTGGTTCCGTGCCGCCTCGCCCACATATCGCGCAGGGATACGCCGCCGCACTTTAATTCCTTCGGCACAACCGCATAGCCCAGACGCACCCCGGTAAATCCTGCATTTTTGGAAAAACTTTTGAGCTCGATCGCACAGGTTTTCGCGCCTTCGCATTCATAAATAGAGTGTGCCACATCTGCTTCCGAAATATAAGCTTCATACGCGCCGTCATAAATAATGACCGCGCCCACCCGGTTCGCATAATCGACCCATTCCTTAAGCTTTTCCTTCGTAAGCGTCGTCCCGGTCGGATTGTTCGGCAGGCAAAGGTAAATTAAATCCGGCGTCTCCTCCGGAAATTCCGGTACAAAATGATTCTCTGCGGTACACGGCATATAAATCACATTACTCCAGCGTTCCGTATCCGGATCATATGTTCCGGTGCGTCCCGCCATCACATTGGAATCCACATAAACCGGATAGACCGGATCGCATACCGCAATCTTAGAATCCGCCGCAAACAGCTCCTGGATATTCGCCGAATCGCTTTTCGCCCCGTCCGATACAAAAATCTCATCCTCTGAAATATCGCATCCCCGGTCACGGTAATCATTCTGCGCAATTGCCTTCCGCAGAAAATCATACCCAAGATCCGGCGCATAGCCATGAAACGTCTCCGCATTCCCCATTTCATCCACCGCCCGATGCATCGCGGCAATCATAGCGGGTGCAATCGGCTGCGTCACATCTCCAATGCCAAGGCGGATAATCTTTTTCTCCGGGTGAGCGGAAGTATACGCATTTACTTTTTTCGCAATGGTACTGAACAAATAACTCCCCGGTAACTTCTGATAATTCGTATTTATCTGAAACATATCATTTCTCCTTTACTGTAATTTGATCTTTTTTTGAAAAGCCCGGCTTCTGCCGGACGTGCATCTTCTGACCAAAACAGGCGACTCTTTCTACAGCAGTATCTCTCCTTCAAATACCGTTTCCGCCCCTCCCGTCATATAAACCGCATTCTCCCCCCGATTCCATCGAATCCGCAGATCCCCGCCGGCCAGCTTCACCGTCACCTCGTCCTTTGTCCTCCCGGTTCGCATCGCCGCCACGGCCGCCGCACAGGCTCCTGTCCCGCATGCCAGTGTCTCCCCCGATCCCCGCTCCCAGACGCGCATACGGATTGTCTCTTCATCCAGCACATTCACAAATTCCGTATTGATCCGCTTCGGAAACCGTTCATGATTCTCAAACAAAGGCCCGATCTTCTCCAGCTCCAGCTTTCTGACATCTTCCTGCAAAAATGTCACACAATGCGGGTTTCCCATCGACACGCAGGTAACCGCATACTCACTTTCTCCGACACGAAACGGCTGTCCCACTACTTCATCCGTATCCGCAGCCACCGGGATCTTCTCTGCCGCAAACTGCGGCGCACCCATATTCACCTTTACGAGCGCCACCGTTCCGTCTGTAACGGTCAAATCCAGCGTCTTAATCCCGCTGGGCGTTTCTACGCTGATCCGCTCCCGGTCCGTAAGTCCCTTGTCATACACAAATTTCGCCACACAGCGGATTCCGTTGCCGCACATCTCCCCGCGCGAGCCGTCCGCATTATACATGTCCATTTTAAAATCCGCGCACTCCGACGGCCGAATCAAAATCAGCCCGTCCGAACCGATTCCAAAATGACGGTCACTGATCTTTTTTGCCGCCTCCGAAGGATGTTCCACCGTTTCTAAGAAACAATTCACGTATACATAATCATTCCCGATTCCATGCATTTTTGTAAATTTCATTTTCCCGTCCTTTCTCCTGCCCGGCATCCAAACGATACCTCAAATCAAAAGCGTCCTTTACGGCAGGGCTTTGGGTATACATTCGCCTTCTGCCTTTTGCTCCGCGCAGAACGCCAGCACCTTCCGGTACTCCATTGCACCGCCGAACAAATCCAATGCGCTTCCCACCGTCACGTTCAGCCGCCCCATGCCTTCCCGTTTCAGCTCCTTTAAATCCGCAAAGCTGCCGATTCCCCCGGCATAGGTAACCGGGATTTTCCCCCAGCTTCCCAGAAGCCGCACCAGCGGAACCTCAATGCCTTCCGCCCTGCCTTCCACGTCAACCGCATGGACCAGAAACTCATCCGCATATGCGCTCAACCGTTCTAACAGCTCCAAAGAAATTTTTTCGGAAGTAAACCTCTGCCACCGATCCGTCACGATATAATATGCGCCGTCCGCCCCCATCCTGCAGCTTAAATCCAGTACCAGGCGCTCTTTTCCCGTTACCCGCACCAGCCTCTGCAGATTTTCATAATCAACCTTCCCGCCGGAAAAGACATACGAGGTCACAATCACATGGCTCGCCCCTGCCGCCAGAAACTCCTCCGCATTTTCCGCGCAGATCCCGCCGCCCGCCTGCAGACCGCCGGGATACGCGCGCAGAGCAGACAACGCCTGCTGCTTTGTCCTTTCGTAATACGTACTGCCGGCATGGTTCAGCAAAATAACATGCCCCCCTTTTATGCCGTCTCTCCGATAAAACCGCGCATAAAACGCCGCGTCTTTATCCGATACGAAATTCTCCCGCGCCCGGTTTCCCGTATCCGTTAAACTGCTCCCGACAATCTGCTTTACTGTTCCGTTGTGTATATCAATGCACGGTCGAAATTCCATTGCACATTCTCCTTTTGTTTTGTCCAGTCTATCACAGTTCATCTGAAATTTCAATCCCCGCCGCATCCCCTGTCCGCCGGGCTCAAACGCCGGCACGCTTCAAACAAATCATTTCTTCCGCAAAATTTAGAGATAATTTAAAGCTATTTATGTTAAAATAATTCTAATACACCAGACAAGGAGATTTCACCCATGCGAATACTATTGGTAGAAGACGACAAAAACCTCTCAGACACCCTGTCCTTCCAGCTCACCCGTGCCGGATTCAGCGTTGATACCTGCGAAAACGGCGAAGATGCTTTATACTATATCTCCGAAAACATCCACGATCTGATCCTCTTAGACCGTATGCTTCCCATTTTAGACGGCATCAGCGTACTGCAAAAGCTGCGTACTTCCGGCAACCAGACTCCGGTCATCCTTCTGACCGCACTCGGTACGCTTGAAGACAAAGTCACCGGCTTAGACTCCGGCGCGGACGACTACCTGGTCAAGCCCTTTGCCTTTGAAGAGCTTATGGCGCGCATCCGAAGCATAAACCGCCGCCCAAGGCAATGGCTTCCCACCGAAACGCTCACCTTCGGCGACCTTACGTTTGACCCCGCCGCAAACTGCTTAAGCGGCGCCGCCGGAAGCTGTACGCTTTCCAAAAAAGAAGGCGCGCTGCTTAAAATTTTTCTGCAGAACCCCGCCCAGACTCTTCCGCGCGCCACGCTCCTTTCCAAAGTCTGGGGCTTTGATTCGGAAGTAGAAGAAGGCAACTTAGACAACTATATGTATTTTATCCGACGCCGTTTAAAAACCGCCAGTACCGGCGTTTCCATCAAAACGGTACGCGGTGTCGGCTACCGACTGGAGGATACGCCACATGTATAAAAAACTGCACCGCCGCCTGACCCTGCTGTTCACCGGGATTGCAGGCGCAATTCTGATTGCCATGTCCGTAAGCTACCTTTTCATGTCCGAAAAAGAGCTTCATCAGAACACATCCCTGGCCTTTTCCTCCCAGGCTGCGTCCCTGCTGTTCTCTCTGGAACAGCAATCCTCCCTGACCTGGGAATGGCTGTCCAAAACGGCTGCCGCACAAAAATTAATTCTGATGCTGCACGACAACGGCGTTCCCATTTCCTATAACCGCATTGTTCTTTCCGACCGGGAAAACGCCCTCGCCGGCGAAGCCATGGCTTACGCCAAAAAAGCCTTTCCCGGCCTTTCGGACGGCTCCCACTACGCCGCCGTACACCGGGAATTTCACTGGGTCGGGAAAGGCAGTGAAGCATATGACGCTTCCTTCTTTGAAATACACAAAAATTCCGGCACGCTGACCGGAATCATCCTTTCCTCCCGTGCTCCGTTCATACGGCAGATCAAAGCGCAGCGGTATCGTTTCCTGTTTTTAAATATAACCGGGATTTTCGCCCTGCTCTTATTTTCGTGGCACTACACCGGGAAGCTCATAGAGCCGATTATCGAATCCCGCAAAAAGCAGACCGCTTTTGTCGCCTCTGCCTCCCACGAATTGCGGACGCCGATTGCCGTCATCTGTTCCGCCGTATCCGCGTCCAAATCCGCAACCGAAGCGCAAAAAGATCATTTTCTGCACATTATTGCCGAAGAGTCCCGCCGCCTGTCCACATTAACAGACGATTTACTGCTGTTAAACCGCGCCGATACCGAACGTTTTCATCTGGATTTCAAACCCGCCGAACTGGATACTCTTTTGCTCGACACCTGTGAAGCCTTTGAGCCGATGGCAAAACAGCACAAAATCTCCTTAAAAATCGTGCTGCCAGAGGAAACGCTTCCCTGCTGCAGCTGCGACAGCCAGCGCATACAGCAAACGCTTTCCATCCTGATTTCAAATGCCTTCAGCTACGGCAGACCGGGCGGGTACGTTAAGCTGAAGCTTTCCTACGACAAATCCATGTTCTGGATTATGGTAGAAGACAACGGAATCGGAATTGACGAAAAAGACAAACCGTATATATTTGACCGCTTTTACCGCGCGGATCCGTCGCGTTCCACGAAAGAACACTTCGGTCTCGGACTCTGTATTGCACAAGAAATTATTACCGCCCACGGCGGAAAAATTATCGTAACAGACACACCGGGCGGCGGAACAAGATTCTTTGTCCTGCTCCGCCACCCGGCCATTCAAACTTAACATATGAAATCTGGCAGACATGTCCCGCAAAGGCTTAACGCCCCAGGCTTACTGCTCCTGTCTGCCGGATCTGCATCGGATATACATTGTCCTTTCCTACCAGTGCAGCTATGTATTCTACATATTCTGCCGTTTTTGCCTTCGG
>CAMSEJ010000002.1 GCA_947057405.1 uncultured Roseburia sp. | reverse complement strand
CCCTACACGACGCTCTTCCGATCTCGAAGGCAAAGCTGACAAGGGTCCTTGGCAATACGGACAGCAGCCTGAGCGAGTATTTTATTTTGGATTATTATGAGCTGATCCGGGGGCGGCACATAACGGCGGACGATCGGGGAAAGGCGCTTTTGTCGCAGGAGCTGGCCCGGCGCAACGGCCTCTCCGTCGGTGACAGCGTGGTCCTGCGGATGGAGGATGAAGCGCTCCGTGACGCTCAGAAAAAGAAGTTAAAGCCTCACAGCGTTGAGATTGTAGGAATTTACCGCATCAAGACGGCAATGGGATTTGAAAGAGAAAATACTGCGGAATGCGACATCGAAAAAAATTTTATTTTTACGGATACGGCATTTACGCGGGAGTTTTATGAAGATATCGGGGCCGAAACCGGGATGTATTCGGACGGAGTGTCCTTTTTTGTCAGGGATCCCAAGAAGCTGGACCGCGTCACCGCTTCTCTGTCGGAAATCAGGGATTATAACTGGGACGGATTTGCCGTTACCAAAAACAATAAAGCGTATGAGGAATCTGCCGTGCCCTTAGAGCGTCTGTCCGGGACGGTAACGGTCATGGTTTCCATGATTGCCGCGGTAAGCGCGGTCATGCTTTCGCTGATTCTGTTCCTTTGGATGCGGGACCGTGTATATGAAATTGGGGTATACCTTTCAATCGGGAAGAAACGGACCGAGATACTGGCACAGCATATGCTGGAGAACCTGCTGGTGGCCGCCCTGGCATTTTTGATTGCCGGAGGCATTTGCGGGATTGCGTCGGGGGCAGTGGAGCAGGCAGTCCAAACGGCATTTTTTGAAGAAACGGAGGCCGAGACGCCAAAGCTGGTGGAAATCGGGTACACGGAACTGGCGGAGGTGGCAGGAATCGGAGGATTGCTTGTCGTGTTTTCTACGGGGATTTCGTCGGCGTTCGTTTTGCGGATGCGGCCGAACGATATTTTGTCCCGGATGAGTTAGAGCGTGCCTGCCGGATCTTGACAAATCCCGCTCGGTTCTATATATTTATGATTAAATGGCAGGAGCCGCGAGACAATCCATTATGCGTATATAAAAGGCGACTGCAGAAAAACAAAAGGGAGAGAGGAGGCAAGAGGATTTGTTACATGAATACGGGAAAGCCGTCCTGCAAAAATGACAGCGGCCCGTCTGCAAAACAGTTCAGAAAAGAAAGGAAGAAAAGCAGAATATGGAAACGATGAAAAAATTATGTACCAGACTTTTACTCGGGGGAATGTTATGTCTGACGCTGATCCTCGGGTTTGGCAGCATTCAGGCGGAAGCCGCCCCGAAGCTGAATAAGAAAAACGTAACGGTTACCGTAGGGAAAACGGTAAAGCTGAAAGTAACAGGGACAAAGAAAAAGGTAAAATGGTCCAGCAGTAAAAAAGCCGTCTGCACGGTCAGCAAAAGCGGCCTTGTCAAAGGCAAAAAGGCAGGAACGGCTACCGTGAAAGCCAAGGTCGGTAGCAAAACCTTAAAGTGTAAGGTAAAAGTAAAAGCCAAAAAAGCGGCAAAGCCGACTCCTGCTCCGTCGCCCGCTCCCGCACCGACTGTAGTAAAGCCGACGGGAATTACGGTTACAGGCGCGTTCAGTAAAATAGCGCCGGGCGGCTCACTGCAGCTTTCATTTGGCTTTGTTCCTGCAAACGCTACGCCGGAAGAGATAAAGTGGTATTCCAGTAATGATTCCCGTGCAACCGTATCCGATACGGGATTTGTAACTGCCAAAAAGACCGGAGAGGTCACCATTACGGCAGAATTGAAATCAAACTGGCGGATCAAAGGCAGCTTTAAGCTGAATATTGAGAATCTGGTCGTAGACGGAAGCGTTACAACGGCAGACGGCGGCGATCTGCTGCTCAGCGAAGCATCTTCAAAGGCGGTTTATCATTATACGGTTTCTTATGCGGCTGCCAATGTCGTGACGCAGGTCGTAGACGGAATCGGCAATGTGATCCGTTCTTACCCGATGGGGACAATGAGCGCCGAAACACCGGGCAGCGTTACCTGGGATCTGAAAGACGCCAACGGCAACAAGGTATCGCCGGGCAGCTACTGTTTCCAGATTGTAGCAGCAGGGACAACGATTAAGAGTGATTATTTTACGGTTTATGCAAAATCGGAATTCGGAAGCGGAAACGGATCGCCGTCGTCTCCCTATGAAATTTCCACGTTGGATCAGCTGAAGCTGGTATGGAAGCATAACGGGGTATGCTTTAAGCAGACAGCCGATATTGATGCGGGACTGACGGAAATTACTCCTTTGTTTACGGCTGATGTGCCGTTTGAAGGAACCTATGACGGCGGAAACTACAGTATTACGCAAGTGTCAAATATGACGGATTCCAATAATGTGGGCGTGTTCAGTGCAGTCGGCAAGAACGGCAAGGTCGAGAACCTGGTAATTGAGAACAGTTATTTTAACGGGAAAAATGAGGTTGCGGCAATCGCAGCCATTAACAACGGTACGATCAGTAACTGCAGGGTAAGAAACTGCAGCCTTCGGGCCAGCGACGGACGCACCGGGGCGATTGTTTCCACAAATAAAGGAACGATCCGCAACTGCAGGACGGAGGAGAATACCGTAAGTGCGGCGGGAGGCAACGTAGGCGGCGCCTGTGCTTACAACGAGGGGACGGTCATTGAGTGTGTTTCCGGAGCAAATGATCTGGCTGCAACGGGAGACTATCGGCATGTCGGCGGCATTGTGGGAACCAATAAAGGAAATGTGATAAAGTGTACCGTTACTTCCGTGACGCTTTCTTCGACCGGGCGTTATTATACAAACGGGGGCGGTATTGCAGGATATAATTCCGGAACGGTTGCGGACAGCATCGTGGAAGACTGCACGATCAATGGTACCTGGGACACGAAAGGCGGCGTGATCGGATGGAACGACGGGAACAATACAAATAACCACTATAACGGATCGGATTACAATCAGACAGGGAATTAGCGGTTAAAAGCGCTTCTGCCGGAAAGCAGGAACGAATAAAAAGGGGTTGTCGAAAGGATGCCGGCGGCATGGTTCGACAGCCCTTTTTGATTTTTTTCCAAAACGAAAACGGACATCGGCCAAAAGCCGGTGTCCGTTCATTGGGTTCGGGGAGTGCTCCCCGAATCAAATCCGGGGAGCATGAGTTATGAAAAGCGTAATAGCTTCATCAGCTAGTACTCGTTTATCATAAGTAAGAATTGTGATAGGGATGTGACAAAGATGTGATAAAAGTATGAAGTTTTTGCCGGTAAATCCCGCCGGATATTTAGAAATTCTTAATTTCCGTAAAATTTTTCCTATTTTCCAAAAAATTTATTTGAAAAATGGAAGCATTTGTATATAATAAGGATGTATATGAAAAAATATGATTAAATGCACGGTTTGTGTTCACAATAAATTGCAGGAAGATGAAAGGGGAACAAGAATGGTTTCAACAGATATAGGAATTGATTTGGGTACAGCGAGTATTTTGGTTTATATTAAGGGTAAGGGCGTCGTATTAAAAGAGCCGTCCGTAGTTGCCTTTGACCGGGACACCAACAAAATTAAAGCGATCGGTGAAGAGGCGCGTCTGATGTTAGGGCGTACCCCGGGCAATATCGTAGCGGTCCGTCCGCTGCGGCAGGGTGTGATCTCCGATTACACCGTTACGGAGAAAATGATCAAATATTTTATCCAGAAGGCGATCGGCAAGAAGAATTTCCGGAAACCGCGGATTAGCGTATGCGTGCCCAGCGGCGTGACGGAAGTCGAGAAGAAGGCGGTGGAAGACGCGACCTATAATGCGGGAGCAAGGGAAGTGACGATTATTGAAGAGCCGATTGCGGCGGCGATCGGTGCGGGGATTGATATTGCAAGGCCCTGTGGAAATATGATTGTGGATATCGGCGGCGGGACTGCGGATATTGCGGTGATATCACTCGGCGGATCGGTCGTAAGCACCTCGATTAAGATTGCAGGGGATGATTTTGACGAAGCGATCGTGCGTTATATGCGCAAGAAGCACAACCTGCTGATCGGGGAACGGACGGCAGAGGACATTAAGATTAAGATTGGATCGTGTTTCCCGAACGGGCACAACGAGACGATGGATGTGCGCGGGCGCAACCTGGTGACGGGCCTGCCGAAGACGGTAACCGTTTCGTCGGAGGAGACGGAAGACGCATTGCGTGAGCCGACGCTGCAGATTGTGGAAGCGGTGCACAGCGTACTGGAGAAGACGCCGCCGGAGCTTGCGGCAGACGTTGCGGACCGGGGAATTGTGCTCACGGGCGGCGGTGCGCTGCTGCGCGGGCTGGAGGAACTTTTGGAGGATCGGACCGGAATCAATACGATGACGGCGGAGCAGCCGATGACCTGTGTGGCAATCGGTACGGGCAAGTTCGTGGAATTTTTATCGGGAAAAAGGGATGACGACTAAAGTGTGGGCGTCATTTGGCCGATATGATACTATAAAGTATGTTCAGGATGGCAAACAGTTCAGGGAAGAGCAGCAGGGAAGGAGAACTGTAAATGGTTAAAGGGTTATATACCGCTTATACCGGTATGCTGGAAGAAATGCGGCGCATGGACGTGATGACGAACAATCTCGCGAATGCGTCGACCACCGGTTATAAGAAAGAAGGTACGGTCAACCAGTCGTTTGACGACGAGCTGGCGATCCGGATTAAGGATACATCCGAAATCTTCCATACCAAGAAGTTAGGGGATGTCAATTTGGGTGTAAAGGTAGGAGAGACCTACCGGGATTACACGCAGGGATCGTTTTCCGTTACGGACAATCCATACGATCTGGCGCTGGACGGCGAAGGCTTTTTCGCAATTGAGTTCCGGAACAAGAACGGTGAAACCTCTGTCAAATATACCAGGGACGGATCGTTTACCGTAGACCGCAACGGATATCTGATGACAAAAGACGGCGACTATGTGTTAAATGCCAACGGTGCGGCAAACGGCACCGGCGGCGCGGCGAATTATGTCAGGGTGGATCCCAACCGGCAGGTGACGATTGACGCCGACGGCATCATTTACCAGGACAATGTGCGGGTGGCGCAGATTGGAATTGTGGATTTTGAGGATTACAACTACCTTGAGAAATACGGAGAGAACCTCTATGATCCCGTTCCGGGGGCAAGAATGCAGGCGTCGGATGCGAGGATTGAGCAGGGATGCCTTGAGATGTCCAATACGAATATCGTAAAAGAGATGGTCGAGATGATCACCATCACCCGGGCTTATGAGGCGAATCAGAAGATTGTCACCGCGATTGACGAGACAATAGGCAAAGCTGTGAATACAGTAGGACAGGTATAGGAGGATGACCGAATATGATGAGAGCGCTTTGGTCCGCTGCGTCCGGCATGATTGCGCAGCAGACAAATGTAGACACAATTTCAAATAACCTTGCAAATGTTAATACCACCGGATACAAATCACAGCGTGCGGAGTTTAAGACACTGCTTTACCAGAACCTGCAGACCGAGACGACGACTGCGAACGGCGAGAATAAGCCGGTCGGCGCGCAGGTGGGGCTTGGTACGAGGATTGCGGCGACCAATACGTTTTATACGCAGGGGCAGATGCAGGCCAGTGAGAACGATACGGATTTTGCAATTGAAGGAGAAGGCTTTTTCTCCGTGCGCGGGGACGACGGCAATATCTATTATACCCGCAACGGTTCGTTTTTCTGGGCGCTCGGTCCGCGGGGAACGACGCTTTGCAATTCCGACGGATATCCGGTGCTGGATTCCAACGGCAATGAAATTGTCCTGCCCAACGGCGTGCCGAGCGGCAGCATTATGATTTCCAGCGACGGCGCCATCGGCTACCGGACGAATCAGGGTACATATGTACCGATGAACCAGACAATCGGGCTTTACCAGTTTACGAATCCGTCGGGACTTCAGAAGATGTCCCGAAGCCTTCTTTCCGTTACGGCGGCGTCCGGCGCGGCGCAGAATGAGCTGACGACCAACGGGCTGACAAGAAGTCGGATTCATCAGAATTATCTGGAAGGCTCCAATGTCCAGATTGCGGACGAAATGGTTAATCTGATCGTGGCGCAGAGGGCATACGAACTGAATTCCAAGGCAATCCAGGCATCGGACGATATGCTGCAGCAGGCGAATAATTTAAGGCGTTAAGCGCGCGGAGCATTAGGAGGAAACGCAGATGAGCATGGGAATAGGCGGTATATCCGCCATGATTGATCAGACAAGCGCCTCGGCAGCCGGCAGCAAGGCAGGCGCCTTGCAGGATAAGCTGGGCAGCAATCTTGCAAATGCTTCCGAAGAGGAGCTGATGTCCGTATGCAAGGAGTTTGAGGCATATTTTGTAGAACAGGTTTTAAAGGAAGTGGAAAAAACAATCCCCAAAGAAGAAGAGGAAGACGCTTCCATGTCACAGTTAAAAGACTACTTCAAAGAAGAAATGATACAGAATTTTTCGGAACAGATTTGCGAACAGCAGGAGCTCGGACTGGCGCAGCAGATGTACGAACAAATGAAACGGAACTATAACCTTTAGGAGTGCCTGTAAGGCACGGATGATATTGGATGTATGGAGCTGCGTACATCCAATATTTTTATATAACCGGAAATTGCTGGCGGCGCAGCCGCGCTCCGGCGGGGCGGATTCTTAATTTACAGGGAGGGAAATTACATTGGAAACGCTCAAAGGCTATGTAAGCCAGATTATTTTCCGCAACCCGGATAACGGGTATACCGTTTTTGAAATGGTCTGCGGGGAAACGGAGCTGACCTGTGTCGGCACATTTCCCGTTTTAAATGAAGGGGAAAATATAAAAGTAGAAGGGGAATATACCAATCATCCTACATACGGGAAACAGCTCGCCGTCCGGGAAATGGAGGAATGCGAGCCGGAGGATGAAACCGCGATAGAGCGCTATCTGGGATCGGGTGCGATCAAAGGAGTCGGTATGTCTTTGGCGGCACGGATTGTACGGCGGTTTCAACGCGATTCCTTCCGGATTATTGAGGAAGAGCCGGAACGTCTGGCGGAGGTAAAGGGGATCAGCCTGCGCAAAGCGCAGGAAATTTCCGAGCAGGTTGCACAGAAGCGCGAGCTGCGCCAGGCAATGATTTTTCTGCAGAAATTCGGTATATCCCTGAATCTGGCGATTAAGATTTACAACAAATACCGGCAGGAGATCTATTCGATCATCAGGGAGAACCCGTACCGCCTTGCGGACGACATACAGGGCGTCGGATTTAAAATCGCAGACGAGATAGCGGCGAAGGCAGGCATCCGCGTGGATTCGGATTTCCGGATTAAAAGCGGCGTATTGTATACCCTTTTGCAGGCGGCCGCAGACGGGCATACGTATCTGCCGAAGGAGGAGCTGACCGAAAAGTCGGCCGGGCTTTTAGGCGTGGATGCATCCCTGATTGAAAAACACTATATGGATTTAGCCATTGATAAAAAACTGATGGTAAAAGGCGGCAATCTCTATGCCGCCGCGTATTATTATATGGAAGCGGCAGTCGCCGCGAAGCTGCAGGAGCTGAACCTGACATGTGCTCCGCCGGAGCAGGCGTTTGTACAGCGCATCCGCCAGATCGAACAGCAAAGCGGGATCCGGCCGGACGAGATGCAGATGCATGCCGTCAAAGAGGCCGTAAAGAGCGGGCTGTTTGTCCTGACCGGGGGACCGGGCACCGGGAAAACCACGACGATTAACCTGATTATCCGCTATTTTGAATCGGAAGGGCTGGATATTTTTTTGGGCGCGCCGACCGGACGTGCCGCAAAACGAATGAGCGAGACGACGGGCTGTGAGGCAAGAACCATCCACCGTATGCTGGAGCTGAACGGCGGTGTGGAAGGGGACGCGGGCTTTGTGCGCAACGAGAGCAATCCGTTAGAAGCGGACGTGATCATCATTGACGAAATGTCCATGGTGGATATTTCCCTGATGCATGCGCTTTTAAAAGCCATTGTGCCGGGGACCAGGCTGATTTTGGTGGGCGACGTCAACCAGCTTCCGAGCGTGGGGCCGGGAAGCGTGTTAAAGGATATCATAGATTCCGGCGTATGCTCCGTGGTGGAGCTGACAAAGGTATTCCGCCAGGCGGCAAAAAGCGATATTATCTTAAACGCTCATAAAATCAATGCCGGGGAGACGGTTTCTTTAGATAATCAAAGTATGGATTTCTTTTTCTTAAAACGTTATGAGGCCGATAAAATCATCCAGGTCACCATTCAGTTAATTGCACAGAAGCTGCCTCGTTTTGTCGACGCGTCGCCGTTTGACATTCAGGTACTGACGCCGATGCGCAAAGGGCTGCTCGGTGTGGAACGCTTAAACGGAATCTTACAGCAGTACTTAAATCCGCCCGCAAAGGAGAAAAAGGAACGGGAATCCGGCGGGCATATTTTCCGTGAGGGCGATAAGGTTATGCAGATTAAGAACAACTACCAGTTAGAATGGGAAGTCCGCAGCAAATACGGAATCGCCGTCGAAAAAGGGGTCGGCATTTTTAACGGCGACATGGGCATCATCCGGGAAATCAACGAGTTTGCCGGAACGATGGCAGTGGAATTTGACGAAGCGCGCCGTGTGGAATATTCCTTAAAAAGCCTGGAAGAGCTGGAGCTTGCTTATGCGATTACCATCCACAAATCCCAGGGCTCGGAATATCCGGCGGCTGTCATTCCGCTTTTAAACGGCCCGCAGATGTTAATGAACCGGAACTTACTCTACACGGCGGTAACACGGGCAAAAAAATGCGTCACATTAGTCGGGGACGAGAATACTTTTTTTACCATGGTAGGCAATAACAGGCAGCAGAAACGCTACAGCGGCCTGTGCGACGAAATCAAAAGGAGGAATGAGACATTACCGGAAGGACAGGCCTGATCAGAAGGTTACGCAGGATAGACAGCCTGCTTTTAAATCTGTTGTACCCGCCGCGCTGCCCGCTCTGCGATCAAATCACCCTGCCGGGGGAAGGCATTTGCGGAGCGTGCAGAACGAAGATCCGTCCCGTGGCACAGCCCTCATGTATGAAATGCGGTAAGCCCTTGTCGGACGAACGAAACGAATACTGCATGGACTGCAGCCGCAAAAAACACGCGTTTATTCAGGGAAAAGCACTGTGGGTATACGAAAAAGGCGTAAGGGAATCCATTTACCGTTTTAAATACCGGGACAGGCGGGAATATGCGGGCGTTTACGCCCGTGAGCTTGCTGCGCGGTACGCAGGCTGGATTAAAAGCTGCGGAATCGAAGTAATCGTGCCGGTTCCGCTGCACAAAAAGCGCAAACGCAGACGTGGCTACAACCAGGCGCAGCTGCTGGCAAAAGAACTCGGAAAACTCCTGGCGATTCCGGTTGATACGGGGCTTTTGGTGCGGGTACGCGATACGAAGCCGCAAAAGACACTAAATGACACGGAACGAAAAAATAATCTGAAAGAGGCTTTTAAAACGACGCAAAATATTGTACAATTAAACCATATATTAGTTGTGGACGATATTTATACGACAGGGAGCACATTGGACGCGGCGGCAGAAGCTTTGACGGACGCGGGGGCAAACGGAGTGTATACCTGCTGTATCAGTATAGGCAGCGACAGTTAGGAGGAGTTTACATGGATGTAAGAAGTTGTAAAAATTGTGGAAGGTTGTTTAATTATCTGCAGGGACCGTCGATTTGTCAGGCATGCAAGCAGAAGCTGGAGGATAAGTTTATCGAGGCAAGGGATTATATCCGGGAGAACGATTCGGCTACGATGCAGGAGATTTCGGATGCCACGGATGTCACCGTAAAGCAGATTAAGCAGTGGGTCCGTGAAGAGCGCCTGACGTTTTCCGACAAGTCTCCGGTAGGGATTGAATGCGAAACCTGCGGTGCGATGATCCGCACCGGGCGGTTCTGTGACAAATGCAAGAACAATATGGCGTCGACGCTGACGAAAATGTACGCGGTAACGCCGCCGAAGCAGGAGAAGGCAAAGGGCAGGGATAAGGACCGGATGAGGTTTCTGGATAAGTCGTAACAGGATGGCAGAAAAGAAAATGGGAGGTAGCAATGCATCAGAAAAAGAGATTTCATCGGACATTTAAACGCTG
Organism: uncultured Roseburia sp.; assembly: GCA_947057405.1. Classification (GTDB taxonomy): domain Bacteria; phylum Bacillota; class Clostridia; order Lachnospirales; family Lachnospiraceae; genus Roseburia_B. Next base: position 12,288 of record CAMSEJ010000002.1, on the reverse strand, counting down.
CGTCAGCCTGGCGCTGACAGGGATTTTGGCGTGTTCTGCGATTCCCGCGCTTACGGAACGGGTTTCGGCGGCACAGGAGGATAAGCCGGTAATGTTAAAGGCGGGCAGTATTCCGGCAAGTGAGGATCGGGTGACCTATGGAGAACCGTTTGCACAGTGGACGGCAGGCAGCAAGTTTTTCCGTATCCCGGCGCTGATTGCACTGCAGGACGGCTCGCTTCTGGCTACGGCGGACGCCAGATGGGAGACAACAGGGGACGGCGGCGGACTGGATTCGATTGCTTCCGTTTCCACAGACGGCGGCAATACGTGGAATTACAGCTTTCCGCTGTTTTTCCCGGACAGTGACGGATATGCGGGACCATCCGCGACGACGATTATCGATCCCGGCGTTGTGGAAGGGCCGGACGGAACCATTTATTTTATTGCGGATGTCAACCCGACCGGAAGTACGACAATGTATAAGACGATCGGAACCGGCACCGGTTACGTAACCGTAGACAACGGCGTGGATCAGGGACGCTACCTGGCTTTGACGGAGGATTACGGCAACGTGGAAACCGAGCCGTCCGACGATGATCTGGAAAAATACCCGTATTACGTCGGCGATCTGGACGAAGACGGATATGCCCTGATTTTAAGGCGCGAAGACGGAAGCGAATCCGGCTACGGCGTAGATGAGTGGTATAACCTCTATACGGTAGAGAACGGCGAATTTGTCGACAACCTGACGCAAAAGCAGGTCAATGCCGACGTGGATATCCAGCAGAACGCATTTTACAGAGGTTCCATGTTCCATGTGTACAGCATTGACTATCTGTGGGTGGTGACGTCCAAAGACGGCGGCATGACCTGGGAGCATCCGCGTGACCTGACGGATCAGATCAAGCGCCACACAGACGAGCATGCGCTTCTGGTTTCACCGGGACAGGGGATTACCACCTCACAGGGTGACATTGTAATCGGATTTTACGATCACGGGGTAGACGAGGAAAATGCAAGCCTGGTCTATTCGACGGACAACGGGCTTACCTGGGAACGGACAGAAGACATGCAGCGGTCGCAGAACGGGGGCTTTTGGACCTCCGAAAACGAGGTTGTGGAGCTGTGGGACGGTACGCTGCGTATGTTCGCACGCAACGGGCAGGGCAGGATCTGCTATGCGGATATTACGAAAAACGACGAGGGCGGATATACGATGGACAGTACCTCCGTGCGGACGGAAGCCAGTGCGACGAGTACCTGCAACGTGACCGCAATCAGCTATTCCAAGCCGATCGACGGCAAGCAGGCTATTTTAGTTGCGTGTCCGACCGGGGGCACCCGTGCAAAGGGTAAGATTTTTACGTTCCTGGTAGAAGAAGATAATTCGCTTACGCTGTACCATACCATTGACGTTCCGGAAGCGGAGACCGGTTTTGTGTATTCCTGTCTGACGGAGATGCAGGACGGCACGGTTGCCCTGCTCTGGGAGCCGAACAAATGGGATTCCACACAGGTATCCATCCTGTTTGATAAATTCAGCATTCTGGATCTTGCGCCGCAGGCACAGATAACGGATGTTACCGTCAATGTGGAGATTGGATATGACGACGAATACAGCAGGACATACCACGCCGAGGGAAAACCGGAGATAACGAGGAAGCCGGACGGCCTGATTGCGGCGGCGGATGTGGAAGACGGCCCGGACGGCCGGACGGTCACCGTTACCGCCCTGGGCGAAGGCGTGACAAAAGCCGTGATTGACGGCGTTCTTTACAAAATAAAAGTAACGGACGATGCCAGAGAGGATATTCCCGGCTGCGCCCATACCTACACCTTTACCAGAGGAGAGTGCGAGCCGGACTGCATGGAAGACGGATCTTTCGGCGAGACGGCATGCAGCGCCTGCGGGCAGACCATAAGCGAAGGCGTGCGTATCCCTGCAACGGGCCATGACTGGGGCGACGGGACCGTTACCAGGATGGTTACGCCGACCGAAAACGGCGAAAAAGTATACCGCTGTAAGAACGAGCCGTTCCATACCAGGGTGGAAGTGATTTACGCGTCCGCTTATGCGCCGTTTCTGCAGGAATACAGGGAAGCGGGCAAGGCGCTTGCACAGCCGGGCGTTTATACGTCACAGAGCCTTGCGGCGCTGAGTAGTGTATATGCCGGACAAAATCAGGCGGCGGAAAGCGGCGCAGGCCGCAGGGAGCTGTATGAGGGTGCCAAAGCGCTGCGTGAGGCGACAAAAGCGCTTGTAACAAGGCCGCTTAGCGTGCTAAAAGCGGAGCTGGTATCTGCCGTTGCGGCGGCGCGCCTGGATTATGAAGCCGGAAAAGGCAGCCTTCCGGACGGAATCTGGAATGAGTTTAAGACGGCGTATGAAAATGCCGCAGGCGTAAGCCAGAATGCCGGGGCAGGCGAGCTTTGGACGCTTAAGGAAAGCCTGTCCAAAATACACCAAAACGTAAAGAAGGCCAAAGCGGAGCAGGAGCTTGCGGCAGCCAGAACGGAACTGGCGGCGGGAATTGCGGCGGCAAAAGCCGTCTATGATGCAGGAAACAGCGGATACACTCAGGATTCCTGGAAGGCGTTTTCGGATGCGTACCAGGCGGCAGCAGGTGCGTCGTCTCTGACGGATGCGGCAGCCATCCGCGGTATGCTGGACACGCTGAAAAAGGCACAGGCGGGGCTTTTGAAAGATGCGGATTCTACCGCGAATCCGCTCAAAAACGGCACCGAGATTCAGTATAAAAACGTTCGGTATAAGGTGCTGAACGCGGCGAAGAAAACGGTGGCCGCTTCAAAAGGCTTAAAAAAGAGTGAGAAGAAGGTGACGATTCCGGCAGCCGTAACCGTAAACGGCGTGAGCTGTACGGTTGTGCAGGTTGGAGCAAATGCGTTTAAGGGGTACGGCAAGCTGACGGAGGTAACGGTTGGCAAGCACGTTACGGAGATTGGAAAGAATGCATTTGCAGGCTGTAAAAAGCTGGCGAAGGTGACGTTTAAGGGGACGAAGGTGACGTCGGTGAAAGAGAAGGCATTTAAGAACACGTCTGCGAAGATGAAAATTGCCGTGCCGAAGGGGCTTAAGAAGGCGAAGCGTCAGGCGCTTCTGCGTAAGCTGAAAGCGGCGGGAATCAATAAGAAGGCCGCGATAAAGTAATATAAAAGAGGATAAAAAGATTGGCGAGGGGGCAGGGAATGCTGCTCCCCCGCCGATATGCTTTGTGTTTGGAGTCCTGCTTGCGCGGGATTCTTTTTTTATGGAAAAACTTGCATTTAAGGCGTTGTATGGTATACTAATAGCGAATATGCAATTCCAAAATGATACGGGGGATGTTATGTTAAACCAGGAACGCGTATGTGAAATGACCAGGCTGGCTATTTTTGACCAGGAGGAGGGGCGCGGTTGCCGCCCGATGATTCAGTATTTTCGGAAGGATTATATTGCAAAAGAACTGCTAAAGAGTTTTATTACAGGAACGGCTGCTTTTTTTCTTTTTGCCGGGACGCTTGTTTTGTACCGCATGGAAGAGCTTTTGGAGCAGATCAATTCCATAGATATCCGCCAGACGGTAATCCGCGGGATTTTGCTTTATGCGGTTTGGATGGCAGTTTATCTGTCTGTTACGTATGCGGTCTATTATATGCGGTATACGAAAGGACGGCAGAAGGTCAAGCAGTATTATCTTCATCTGAAACGTGTGAATAAAATATACCGTGAGGAAGATCAGGTATAAGAGCGGTCGGGGAGGGGCAGGACGTGACGGTTTTATTGGAACTGAAAGAAAAATTAAAAAACACATACGGAAAGTACGATATATACTTAAAACCGTTGTTTAAATTTCTGCTTGCAGCATGTGTTTTTTGGATTATAAATGGAAATATTGGTTATATGGAGAAAATCAGCTCCCTGCCGGCGGGACTGGCGCTGGCGCTGTTTTGTTCGATTTTGCCGCTTGGAGCCATGATTTTTGCGGCCGGCGTCGTGATTTTGCTGCATTTGTATGCATTGGCGCTGGAGGCCGCTCTGGCAGCATTTGTGCTGTTTGCGCTGATGGGATTATTGTATTTTAGGTTCGCGCCCCGTGACGGGATTTATACCGTTTTGATGCCGCTGTGCCTGCATTTTCATATCGGGCCGGTTATGCCGATGGCAGTCGGGCTGCTGGGGAAGGCTTATTCCGTGGTTTCCGTCTTCTGCGGTACGGTGGTATGGTTTTTCCTGAACGGAGTCAAGCAGAACGAGGCGGTATTTGGAAGCGGGGATCAGGCTGCCGCCGCGTCGAAGCTGACGGTGGCGCTGAACCAGGTACTGGGCAATAAAGAGATGTTTCTGACGCTGTCGGCGTTTGCAGTCGTGACGGCGGTCGTATATTTCGTGCGGCGCCTTTCCGTGGATTATGCCTGGCTGGCGGCGATTATTATCGGCGGTCTGGTGAATTTTGTGGTTCTGTTTGCGGGTTATCTGGCGCTCGGTATTACGGGCAGGACCGTGCCGCTTGTGGTCAGCTCGCTTTTGGCGCTTGCGATTTCTCTGGTTTTGGAATTTTTGTGTTTTAATTTGGATTATACCAGAACAGAGCGGGTACAATTTGAAGATGACGAATATTATTATTATGTCAAGGCGGTTCCCAAAATGTATGTGGCAAAGAAGGAAAAACGGGTGAAGCGTTTCAGTTCAAAAGGCGGGGGACGGGTATCGAAAAAACAGATTTCGGATAAAACGGACAAAAAAATAAGATAGGCTGACAGGAGCGGAATGGCAGGAAAGGAAGTGGGGCGCATGGAGCATATGCTGTCAAGGTTTTCCCTGTTTCGGGACAAATATCTGACATGGATCGATTTACCGGTAATCACGTATGTTGATATTATAGAGATTATCATTATAGCGTTCTTATTCTATACCATCCTGGTGTGGATTAAAAGTACAAGGGCATGGATGCTGTTCAAAGGGCTAATGGTGATTTTGGCGTTTTTTATGCTGGCGGCGGTATTCCAGATGAATACGATTCTGTGGCTGGCGGAAAAGGCGGTGAATGTAGGCGTTATTGCGATTGTGGTAATCTTTCAGCCGGAGATGAGAAGGGCGCTCGAACAGCTCGGGCAGAAGACCTTTTTAAGAGGATTTGCGGTGTTTAATATCGGCAGGGAGGAGACGGAAAAGATCAGCCAGAAGACGATTAACGAGCTGGTGCGCGCCTGTTTTGAGATGAGCAAGGTCAAGACCGGGGCGCTGATTGTCATTGAAGACAATGTCGTGCTTTCGGAGTATGAGAGAACCGGAATTGCTCTGGACGCGGTTTTGACGAATCAGCTTTTAATTAATATTTTTGAGAAGAATACGCCGCTGCATGACGGTGCGATCATTGTACGCGGGGACCGGATTGTATCCGCGACCTGTTATCTGCCCCTTTCCGACAATATGGAGCTGAGCAAGGAGCTTGGCACAAGGCACCGGGCGGCGGTGGGGATCAGTGAGGTCAGTGATTCCCTGACCATCGTCGTGTCCGAGGAAAACGGCAGGGTGTCGGTTGCCGTGGGGGGCAGGCTGTTCCGTGAGTTAGACCAGGAGGGGCTGCGCGGGCATATAAAGGCGTTAAATAAATTTGAGCCGGAAAACAAGCGCAAGGGCTTGCTCAAAAGGAGGCTTAGGAATGCTAAAAAAGATAATAAAGTGGACGACGAATAATTTACTCTTAAAGCTTCTTGCGGTGATGTTTGCGGCCATTTTGTGGCTGGCAGTTGTGAATATCGACGACCCGAAGACGACAAGGACTTTTACTACGACGGTTACGGTGGAAAACAGCGATTATCTTACGGAAATCGGCAAATATTATGAGATTGTCAACAACAGCAATACGGTCACGTTTAAAGTGAGCGGGAAGCGCTCTTATCTGGAGCGTATGAGCAATGTGGATTTTAAGGCGACGGCGGATTTGGAGCTGATCGAAGGCTTTAACCGTGTTCCGATTGAAATTACGCCGCAGCGCTACAACGGTTTTGTGACGGTGGCAAGCAAGATCAATTATCTGGAATTAAACGTGGAGGATCTGGTTTCCAAGCCGTTTATGATTTCCGTTCAGACGGAAGGGGACGTGGCGGGAAAGCACGCCATCGGGGAAACGAGCGTGTCGCCGACGCTTTTGCGGGTTTCCGGCCCGGCATCTGTGGTGGAAACGGTAGACAAAGCGGTTGCGACGGTCAATGTGGAGGGGATGGCGCAGGATATTACCGACAGCGTCATTCCGGTTTTATATGACAAGGACGGCAGGGAAATCGACAGCAAGGATCTGGCGTTTAACATACAAAACGTGATGGTGTCCGTGCGAATTTTAGATACCAAGGAAGTGACGCTTAATTTCCAGACAACAGGCACGCTGCAGAACGGTTACGAATACCTTGGTATAGAATACAGCCCGCAGACGGTAACGGTTAAGGGACTGCCCGCCGTACTGAACACGGTAAACAGCATTGTCATACCGGAAGAGGTGCTTAATTTGACCGACGCTGTGGACAATATTGAGAAGGAAGTGGATATCACCTCGTATCTGCCGTCCGGTGTCACGCTTTATGACAGCAGGCAGGCGAAAATTTCGGTCGTAGTCAAGATCGAAAAGCATGAGAAGCGGAAATATAAAATGCCTACCGCCAATATTACGGCAGGCAATCTGAACAGCCGGTGCGATGTGAAGTTTTTGACGGATACGGTGGAGGTGGAGCTGGAAGGGCTTTCGTCCGAGCTTGACGCACTAAAAGCGTCTTCTCTGACCGGGAGCATTGATGTCAGTGGGATGCTGGAAGGAGAGCATACCGTGAGCCTGCAGCTGAATCTGGACAGCAAATTCACGCTGGTAAGAAATACGGTCGTAACAGTGGATATTGTGCCCAAAGGCATGGGGACACAGACCGATAAAAACGAAGAGGACAAAAACGAGAACGGCTCTGAAGAAAAAGATTCGGAGCAAGCGGATTCGGAAGAAAAGGATACACAGACAGGCGGAAGTGACGTGCCGAATTTAGGCGCGGCAAGGAAGCCGGGCGCATAGGAAGGAGAGGAGGAATCGAATATGGGAAGAATGTTTGGTACAGACGGGGTACGCGGTGTGGCAGGGACGGAGCTGACCATTGAGCTGGCGATGAAGCTGGGGCAGGCAGGAGCATATGTCCTGACAAAAAACAGGGAGCACAAGCCTACAATAATTGTAGGCTGCGATACCAGAATTTCCGGCGGGATGCTGGCAAATGCGCTGATGGCGGGGATTTGTTCCGTCGGGGCAAATGCCATTTATGCGGGCGTCGTGCCGACCCCGGCAATTGCCTACCTTGCCAGAAAACATAAGGTGGATGCGGGCGTTGTGATTTCGGCGTCCCATAACCCGATGGAGTTCAACGGGATCAAGTTTTTCAACGGGGAAGGCTATAAGCTTTCGGATCAGCTGGAGGATGAGATTGAGATGCTGATTCGGAACAATATGAAGGACGTGCCGATGCCGACCGGATCGGGGATCGGCAAAGTCGAATACCGTCTGGATATCAAGGACGAATATGTGCGGTTTATGAAAAAGACCGTGCCGATTGATTTGTCCGGAATGAAAATTGTGGTGGACTGCGCGGAGGGTGCGGCATATTACACGTCGGTCAAGACGCTCCGGGAGCTTGGTGCAAATCTGGTGCCCATCCACATCCATCCGGACGGGACGAACATCAACGCCAACTGCGGTTCGACGCATATGGAAGAGTTGCGGGCACGCGTTGTTTATGAAAAAGCGGATGTCGGAATCGCGTTCGACGGGGACGCGGACCGGATGCTTGCAATTGACGAGCTGGGCAATATTGTGGACGGCGATCAGATTATGGCGATTGTCGGGAATCATATGAAAAAACAGGGCAGGCTCAAAAACGATACGATTGTAGTGACGGTAATGACCAATCTTGGATTTACCCTGATGGGGGACCGGGAAGGGCTGCATCTTGAAAAGACAAAGGTGGGCGACCGCTATGTGCTGGAAAATATGCTGGAGAACGGCTACAATTTAGGCGGAGAGCAGTCCGGGCACATTATATTCTTAGACAGCAATACGACGGGGGACGGTCTGCTTAGCGCCCTGCAGCTGTTAAAGGTAATGGAGGAGACGGGTGAAAAATTATCCGAGCTTGCAAAGATTATGGAGGTGCTGCCGCAGGCGCTGGTCAATGCGAAGGTGCCGAACCACAAGAAGGAACACTATATGGAATATGCGGAGATTGCGGAAGCAATCGTCGCGCTGGAAGCCAAATTTAACGGGGAGGGCAGGGTTTTGATCCGGCCGTCCGGCACGGAGCCTCTGGTACGCGTGATGATCGAAGGAAAGGATCAGCGCGTGATTGAGGAGGAAGCGGGCAAATTGGCGGAACTGATTACAAATACTATGCTTTGATTTAGGAGGGGTTTGCATGGTAAGCCGGAAAGTTACAATTAAAAATCCCACCGGGCTGCATCTGCGTCCGGCGGGAATACTCTGCAGGGAAGCAATGAATTTTAAGTCGCTGATTACGTTTTTGTACCGGGGCAACACGGCAAATGCGAAGAGCGTGCTGAGTGTGCTCGGGGCATGTATCAAATCGGGCGACGAAATAGAGCTTGTCTGCGACGGAGAAGACGAAGAAGAGGCGCTTAAGGTACTTGTGGCGCTGATTGAGGAAGGGTTTGGCGAATAGGAGGACATCCGATAAACATGCACAGGTTAGACAGGAAAAACCGGATCGAAATAGGGGCGCTTACCGTGATTTTTATCATTGCCGCGTTCTTTGTATATAAGACCACCATTTTGACGCGTATGGTACTGCCGCGGATGGAGACACAGGCTAAGGCGCAGGAAGAGTATTTTTACCTGCTTTCGGACGGCGATCGGATCGAACAGTCTTTTTCGTACCCGTCGGATCGGCTGCTGAGCGCCGGTATGCGGATTTCGCTGGACGAAGATACGCTCGGCAATCTGGTTTCCAATGAAAAGGATTTGGATCTGGGCGTGCTCCGCCTGGATATTAGGGACGAAACGGGGACGTCTGTCATGCATGCGGATTATGACGTTTATGCGCTTGCGGATGATCAGGTTCTGGTGGCGTCGTTTCCGGCCGCTCAGGAGGGGTGGAAGGGCAGGACGCTTACCATCGTGCTGGACGCCGAAGGCATCCGAACAGACGTCGGTTTGAAAATCGGCTATACGGAGGACGTTTCCGGCGCGGCGCTTCGCATAAACGGCGAGGCCGCTGATTACACGTTAAATATCCAGACGGCGCAGTACCAGTTCACCTACTGGAAGCAGTGGGCGGTTTTCGGAGCGGCGCTGTTATACCTGCTGCTGCTTGGGACCTACCTGGGCTTTGCCGTACTGCGTTTAAAGCCGGAGCAGGTGTTTTTGTTTGCCGGATCGGTTCTTGCGGTGGTGTATCTGCTGCTTTTGCCGCCGCTTTCCGTACCGGACGAGGAAGTACATTTAAAAGAAGCGTATTATTATTCTAACTATCTGACGGGACGCGGACAGGCAAAAGACGGGCTGCTGCGGATGGATAAGGAGGATTTTACGGCGCTTTCGGTATTCGATGCGACACCGTCGCTTTCGGAGTATGACGATTTAAAGGACAGTCTGTTTTCGTCCGGGAGGAAGGAGGGCGTCAAGGAGATCAAACGTCCCGATACCCAGGCGCCTGCCGTGACGTACCTGCCCGGTATCATTGGGCTTTCACTTGGACGCCTGCTTGGTCTGAACGGTCTGCTGGTAATTTATCTGGGCAGGCTGTGCTGCATTCTCTGTTATCTGCTGGCGATGTACTGGTTTATCCGGCTGATGCCGTTTGCCAAGCCGGCAGCGTTTATCATGGCGATCCTGCCGATGACCATCCAGCAGTGCTGTTCATATTCCTATGATTCCGTTGTGATCGAAATTGCTTTTTTGTATCTTGCGGTGCTGTTTGGATTGTTTTATCAAAAAGAGCCGATCCGAAGGTGGCAGGTGGCGCTGTATGTTGTGTTTATGGTTATTCTGTCGATCTGCAAGGGCGGCACGTATATGCCGTTATGCCTTTTAACCATGCTGATTCCGGTGAGCCGTTTTGCGGATCGGAAGAAGAAATGGGTGTTTGTGGGCTGTATGGCAGCCGTTGCCGTGTCTGCATTTCTGTCCGGCACATTAAGCTATGTGCTGTATGTGGCAAGCCCGACCGCAGAGCAGGCCGCCGGGTCCTATCTGGAAGGGAAGGCATACGGGGCGGCGGGCATTCTGTCCGAGCCGATGACGTTCCTTACGATGACGGTGCGCACCCTGTTTTTGTCCGGGGACGGTTTTCTGGAGACGATGCTCGGGATGCAGCTTAGCTGGCTGAATGTATTTGTTTCACGAATTGTCATTTACGGGCTTTTGCTTCTGATGCTTTTATCCGTACAGCGGGTGGAAGGCACGGGCGGCGTGCAGCAGGAGGTGACGGTGCTTCAAAAGGTTTCGTTTGCCGCAGTCTGTGTTTTGTCCGGAGCAATGGTGTTTGCATCTATGTTTATGAGCTGGACGCCGAAGGGTTCCATTACCATTGCGGGGATCCAGGGGCGGTATTTTCTGCCGCTGCTCCCTCTCTTTTTGCTGCTGTTCTGCAGTAAGAATCTTTCCCTGAAAAAAGACAGGGGCAGCCGTTACATGTTTCTTGCAGTCGCCCTGCAGTGTGTCGCGGTATACGGCATTCTGATGTCATTGGAGAGAATATTATGAGTAAAACGGGAAAACCTGCGGAGCGCATGGTAAGAAAACTGGTGATTATCCCTGCATATAATGAACAGGGCGGGATTGAGAGGACGGTTCGGGACATTCTTGAGCATGCGCCGGATTTTGATTATGTGGTTGTCAATGACTGTTCTACGGATCAGACGCTTGAGGTATGCCGAAAGAACGGCTTCCATGTGATAAACCTTCCGGTCAATCTGGGAATCGGAGGCGGCGTGCAGACCGGATACGCGTATGCCTGGCGCAACGGATATGATATTGCGGTACAGTTTGACGGCGACGGACAGCACAATGCCAAATATCTGGACGCCATGGCAGACAAGCTGTTAAGCGGGAATCTGGATATGGTGATCGGTTCGCGGTATATCAAAAAAGAGGGCTTCCAGTCCACGGGGATAAGGCGTCTTGGCATCCGTTATTTTACCGCTTTGATTCGGCTTATAACAGGGCAGAAAATAACCGATCCGACTTCCGGTATGCGCATGGCGGGCCGGGAAGTAATCGGGCTGTACGCGAAGAATTATCCGAAGGATTATCCGGAGCCGGAAAGCGTAGTCGCCATTTTAAAAAAAGGCGGGCGGGTGGACGAAATCCCGGTACAGATGAATGCGAGGGAAGAGGGCGTTTCGTCGATTTCTCCCGCAAAATCGGTATACTACATGATAAAGGTAACGCTTGCGATTTTAATTGCGGCAGTTCGGAGGTAGGGCGCGATGAGTTTGAAAATACAGATAATTGTAGCCGCCCTGGTGGTGCTGGCGCTTTTGTTTATTGCAAATATGGTGCGGAAAGAAACGCTTGACATCCGGTTTGCCCTGTCCTGGCTGACGGTGGGGGGCGTGGTGCTGGTATTGGATTTGTTTCCGGGGATTATGAATTACCTGGTGCATCTGCTGGGAATCGAGCTTCCGGTTAATATGATGTTTTTCTTTGGGTTCTGTTTTACACTGCTGCTTTTGTTTTCGCTGACGGTGAAGGTATCCCGGCAGGCGGAGCAGCTAAAACGGCTGACACAGGAAATCGCGCTGCTGGAAGAGCGGATGGAGAACCAAAACCGGGCCGGAGCAGCGGCGGGCTTTGACGATAAAAAATAAAAAAAGGAGAAGTTTTTAAGAAGAAAGATGAATAGTGAGATATGCGGTGACGCGAATAACCATACAAATAAGGCAAACGAAACAGGAATACAGGACGACGACTCTTACGGGGGTTCGGGCAAGGTACAGATTCTGATGTCTACCTACAACGGCGAGGAGTTTATCCGGGAACAGCTGGATTCGATCCTGGGACAGAGCTATCCGGATGTGGATATTTTGATCCGGGACGACGGATCAACGGATGATACTTTTGTGATTTTAAAGGAGTACGAGGAGCTGCATCAGAATATTCACGCTTACCAGGGGGCAAACTTAGGAGTAAACAGAAGCTTTTTTGAGCTGCTTTCAGGAAGCAATCCGAAGGCTTCTTACATAGGGTTCTGCGATCAGGACGACTGCTGGCTGCCGGAGAAGATAGAGGCGGCAGTGCGGCAGCTGGAACGCATGGATGG
>CAMSEJ010000001.1 GCA_947057405.1 uncultured Roseburia sp. | reverse complement strand
GAACCGGTGCGTACTGGTGTTGCAGACCATTGCCTTACCACTTGGCTACTGCGCCGGGATATCAGATAAATACAATCATAACAAATAACGATTTTCACGTCAAGCCTTTTGCAGCTGTTTTCTTCCGGGTAAGTAACCGTTTTGCCTTCCGGCTTTGCTGTTACCCGTGTAATCCCGCGGTTTCTGTCTGGTTCGATTCGGACTTTTACTCCAGTATATTCATGTTTTGTACGACTATGAGAATAAATTCAAAAATCCATGCAACAATTTCCCAAAATCCGGACACTTATAGATGTCACTGACCAAACCAATTTTAATGGGGGAACGTTATGAAACAAGATCTGCAGCAGATAAAAAAGGCAAAGTCCGGAGACGCAGGCGCTTTTGCGGAATTGTACCGCACGATTTATGCCGATCTGTACCGGTTTGCCCTGTACACTTTGAAGAATCCGATGGACGCGGAAGATGCCGTCAGCGAAACCGTGATGGACGCATTTACGTCTATTCGCAAACTGCGTTCCGAAGCATCTTTTAAGGCATGGATTTTTAAAATTCTTTCCGTTAAATGCAAAAAGCGTTTTTTAGAATACGGCAGCCGTCCCCAGGCGCTTACGGAGGATATCCCGGATCCGGACGGTATGCATAATCTGGCGGAAAGTCTGGATTTGCGCACGCAGTTTTTCCGGTTGAAGGACGAAGAACGCCTGATAATCAGTATGCATGTTTTTGCGGGCTATACCAGCCGGGAGATTGCGAAAATACTTCATATGAACGACAATACCGTGCGTTCTAAGGAAAGCCGGGCATTTAAGAAGCTTTCGGAACGGCTCGGTGATTCGGGCAGACAAGGAAAGGAGATCTTATGACGGAACAGGAATTATTGGATCAAATCAGAGAAACAGCCGGCCGGGAGGCAATACCGGATGCGCTTGCCCCGGAGCGGATTGCATCCCGTTTAAAAGAAAACGAAAAAGCGCGGCGTGTTCTTCATTTTCAGCCGAAAAGAGCGTTCGGTGCAGCTGCGGTTCTGCTGTTATGCGGTATGCTTTCTGCCGCGGCGTGGGGAACGGGGCGGATTTCTCCGGAACAAAAAGCAGATGTCCGGGAAGGAAATTTAACGGCGGATGCTTCCCCGACGGGTGCGGAAAGCGGCGGCAATCCGCAATCTGTCCCTGCGGGGGCTGAGCAGGTTACGGAGACGGAAAAGCCGATTGACGTACCTTCCGCAGAACCTAAGAAAAACGCGGGAACACTTTATCGAATTGCCGAAAACTATAACGAAGTATATCATATTTTAACCTCTTCTTATGAAATAACATCCGGGTACCGGGCAGAGGCGGCGGCAGGTGAAACGGCCGAAATGCAGGCGGACGGCGCCCAAGAAAAAGAGATGGCGAAAGCCGGTTCAGACGACGCGGCTGCCAGAAAGCAAATGGATGTCCAAAATACGGTTTATTCTACCACCAATCTGCAGACGCAGGGCGTGGATGAAAGTGACTGTGTTAAGACGGACGGGCGTTATATCTATACCGTAACCGGAACCGGGTTAAACATTACGGATACGGCAGGCGAAACGATGAAGCCGGCAGGCGTAATTGAGCCGGAGCTGGGAGCATCGGATTCGGTTCTGGAGTTTTACGTAGATCAAAACAGGCTGTTTTTGCTGGTACAGTGCTACGATACTTCCATACAGGATACGTATTATCCTGTGGAAGACAAGGATTCCGGAATCATTCAGGTGGAGGACTGCGGTAAAATCAGTTCCATTGGGACAAATGCGTTTACCGTCCTGTATACGTATGACATTACCGATCCGGCCAGTCCGTCTCTGCTCGGAACCGTAGAGCAGGACGGCTATTATTACAGTTCCCGCAAGATTGGAGATATTGTTTACCTGTTTACGCGGCAGGGGTTGGAGTCCGGGGATTTTAACAATTTTATTCCCTGTGTCAACGGTGAAAAAATCCCGTGCGGCAATATTTATATTTCGGATGAGGGACGGGAAGGGTTTCTTATTTCATCGGTCAGCGGAAACGAACCGGATAAAACCGTGGATCAGGTGATGCTGGTCCACAATTTCGTAAATGTTTATGTGGCGGAGGATGCGGTGTATCTGTACCACACGGATGTCCGGTCTGCCGATCTGCTGACGCAGATTGCAAAGTTTTCGATTGAAGACGGGATAATCAACGCCGTAAACGCTGCGTCCGTGAAGGGAGAAATATACGATACGTTTGCCATAAACGCTTACCGGGATACGCTTCGCGTCCTGACGACGTTTTACGACCGGCAGGGCAACCCGGAGAACCGGCTGTATCTTCTGGACAATGAGCTTGTCCTGACCGGTTCGTTGGAGGGCATTGCGCGCGGCGAAAGAATTTATGCCGCCCGGTATTTTGGGAATACGGCTTATTTTGTTACTTATAAAAATACGGATCCCCTGTTTGCGGCGGATTTGACGGATACTGCCAATCCGGTTTTACTGGGCGAGCTGAAAATCAGCGGGTTTTCGGAATACCTGCATTTCTGGGGGGAGGATCGGCTGCTTGGAATCGGCTGTGAAACCGATCCGGACAGCGGGGAACAGAAGGGCGTAAAGCTCGTTTTGTTTGATATTTCGGATCCGACGGATTTAAAAGCGGTTGACAGCCTGGTGCTGGAAGGCAGTACGTATTCGCCGGCGCTTTATGATTATCAGTGCGTCCTTGCCGATCCGATTCAGAATCTGATTGGGTTTGCGGCGGAATACAGACCGCACGATGGCGGCAGTTATGCGGCTTATGAGGTGTATTCGTTCACGGACGGACGGTTTGTGCCGCGGCTGAGCGAAAAACTGCCGGAGCAGCAGAATTGTTCTTATGATTCCGTGCGGGGAATTTATATCGGGGATACGTTTTTTATTGCGGATCCGACGCAGATTACGTCTTTTCGGATGAAGGAGGGGTTTGCCCAATCGGGGCATCTGGATTTGAAATAGGCGAAAACCCCAAATCCCCATAATATGTGTTTACGAACCGGCCAAAAAATAGTATAATACTCCTGAAAGCAAAACCACCCGCTGGTTTTACACAAATCACAAGCATAGAATGGAGAGAAAGTATGGGTACAGTTCTAAAAGGAAATGAATTAAACCAGTTTGAAAAAGGTACGGTACTCTTTAAAAAAGGTGAACAGGTTCGTTTTTTCGGAATGATCGCGAAGGGAAGCATCCGCATAAGCGGCAGCGGAATACAAAGGATTGCCGGAAAAGGCGCAATGGTAGGTATCGTGGATTTGTTTTACAGCGAATACTTAAGCGACTACACTGCGGAAGAGGATACGATATTTTATGCGTTCCGGGCGATTGATCCTGGTTTGCTGCAGAGTTTTCTGAACAGTAATTTTGATTACCGGGGTATTGCCGTCCATTCTATGGAGCAGGAGCTGGCGGATTACGTAAATGAACGTGCGCTTCTTTTGGAAAAAGCGGAGGGCATGTATGAAACGTTAAGGGAGTTGTACGGGCCGGCGGAAGACGTTGCCGGAGATAAAGCGATACAGCGGCTGCTGGAGGAATCGCCCAAAGACGCGTTTCCGTTGGCGTGCGGGGAGAAGAAGCTTGCCTATTATCTGGAAAGCGGAAAGGTTTCGCTTGATTTACATAAGAAATTTTATTACGGCAGCCCGGTTATGGCGTTTTACCAGACCGGCGAAATCGCAGAGATGATTCGGGACACGATGGCTTCGTGCGAATCGGTCACCAATTATATGGAAGAAGTTGCTTTTTACAATAACCCGGTATCGGAGGAACAGGACGAGGAAGAGGAGGAAGAAGTCCCGGCGCTTTCCAAAGAGGAGGTTATGGCGCAGCTAAAGGATTCGCTTTTGCAGATTTTGAAATTCGCCTATATCGAAAAGGAAGAGCAGAAGGAGATTGTGGCGGAGTTCCATGCCTTTGTCGCTGCAAAAGACCGGCTTTCGGTACAGGATGATATGCGCAGGATCAAAAAGCAGATTACCGGACATTTCTATAAAGTTTACCAGAACTGCCTGTTTAAGTGGTTTGAGAATAAGAATGTGCCCCTGGCGGTGAAGCTGTTTTTAAATTACGGTTATATGGATGAACGGCTGCTTGAAGCCGATACGATCCTGTTTTTATGTGAACGGATGAACGAAAAGCCGGGCAAGCTAATCTGCCCGGTCTATACCATGCCGGAATGGTTAGAGGCCATTTACCGCGGGAAAAAGGAGCCTTCAAGGGATTCCTTTGAGGAGGATTACCGGGATACGTTAAGGAAGCAGCAGCGCAGCGGTAAGATAACGGAGAAGCAGGAGAAGGAGTACCTGGCGGACACCCGCAGGAAGGTGATCTTTGAAATTGAAAATATGTTCACCAGCAACAATAAAATCGTAAACGGCAAGCTTTCCACGTATGTTCCGGTGCTTTACCAGGATGAGATATACGGGAATCTGGATCGGCTGTATGTTTCCAAAAAGCAGCTTTGTGACTGTATTGTGGATTTGGAAAAGAAGGATTTTACCGTGTTTAAACGGGAGGTTATGTATACGAATCCGTCGATTCAGATTGAACGGGAGCATGTGATTAAGCAGGTGTACCCGGATGTGATTTTAACCCCGGTTTATGGTACGGCTTCCTCTATGTGGCAGGAGATTACCGGAAAACGGCGCGATACGCCGGGACGGTTTTTGTTCCCGGTTATTTCCGAAAATGAGCTTCATAAGCTTGTGACCAAAGCGTTTGGCAGATTCCACTGGGAATACTGCAGGTGCGAGATGGGGGCAATGTGGAACAATATCCAGTACAAATCACTGACTTCGGAATATATGGATTACATCCAGTACTATCGCAAGAACCATAATTTATCCGAGGAAAAACGGGAAAAAATCAAGACGCAGATTCTGCGTGCGAGGAATAACAGCAGGGAGATTTTCTTAAGTGATTATGAAATGTGGATTTATTCCGAGGCGAATGCCGCTATGAAGCTGAACAAGGTTTCGAGGCTGATTCTGGCGACGTACTGCCCGTTTAACAAGGAGCTGCGGGAGTCGCTGAAAGCGAATGCTGCGTTTGCGGAAGCGATGGCGGTTCATCAGCGGATGTTCCACGAGAAAACGAGGGAATGGGAGCTGCGTATTAAGAAAAGGGAAAATAACGGAATGCCTGTCCCGCAGGAATTTTATGATACCTATTCGTATTATGCCAATAATTAGTATTCCTAAATTACATTTTTTGTGGTAAAATAAGGACTGGAGCAGAAACAGGCAAAAAGGATGGGGCAAAATGGAAAAAGACAAAGAGTTAAAGGAAAAGAAACCGACCAATACAAGGGTAAAGCTGACCGTCGGCATTTTATTTCTGGTGGTGCTGTCTGTTGTGGAATTGTATCTGATGATCAATTTTTCCGACAGCTACCTGTTTTTGGGTTTGGTGGGTCTGGCGATACTGTGCTTTGTGTACTGGACGATGGACCTCTCTTTTAAAATTCACAGGGAACAGGAAGGTGTTTTGGATAAGGACTTTGAGAGTCTCTATAAGGCGCAGAAGGTTTCTTATATTACGGTCAAGCAAGGGTTCACGAAGCTGGAAGAGCTTCTGGACGAACTGGGGGAAGAGCTTTCCTTCCCGCTGGAAGAGGTGCTTTCCGCGCAGAAGGCCGTGGGCAGGGTAACGATTCAGAAGAATAAGGAAAACTTTGATGTTGTCGTGGCATCAAATGAGAAGCTGATTGAGCACCTGGAATCGTTTGAACAGAAGTTTGCGGAAATTGGCAGTCAGATCGAGGCGCTGAATGCCGCGGCAGCGGCGGCTCCGGCAGCTTTGGCAGGAGGACAATCCGAAAACAGGCAGGACGAGGTTTTAGATGCGCTTGCCCGGATGGAGGATATGCTGAAAACGGGCATGGCAAATACGGGGGTACCGGATCGGCAGCAGGAAATTTTAGATTCTCTGGGTCAGATCGGGGAAGCTATGGAGCGGGAATTCGGCAGGGAGCCTGCAGCGGATCGGCAGCAGGAAATTTTGGATTATCTTGCCCGGATTGAGGCTTCGGTTAAGGATGAGATCTCCGAGCTGGAAGTACATATGGAATCGAAAATTGACGAAATTCCTTCGGCGGTGCAGGAAGAACAGAAGATGTCGGCGGAGGAGCTCGATTTGCTTCTCGGTGAAGCAGGCGCACTGATGGAATCTGTGAATTTAGATCTGCCGGACGAAAAAACCGCGGCAGATGCTTCGGATGTGTCCGGGCAGCCGGAAGCGGGAACGGAACCGAATCTCGCGGATATACCCGGTGCGTTTGAAATGCCGGGAGAAGGAATTCTGTCGGATGTACGGCAGGATGCCGAAGAATCGTATGAAATACCGGAGCATTTGCTGATGGCCGAAGAGGCAGGTACCGAAATGCCGCCGGAATCCGCAATGTCCGATGAAGCGGCAGCGGAAGAACCGTTTGAGATACCGGAGGGCATGGATTTATTCAGTGCCGTAAGTGCTCCGGAAGCAGCGGCAGAGTCGTATGAAATACCGGAGGGCATGGATCTGTTCGGCACCGTAAGTGCTCCGGAAGCAGCGGCGGAGTCGTTTGAGATACCGGAAGGTATGGATCTGCCGGAAACGGAGGAATCGTATGAAATACCGGAACATCTGCTGATGCCGGAACCCGACGGGGAGCCGGATGCCAAAACGGTATCGGAAGAACCCGCGGCAGCAGAGGCGGCGCCGGAGAAAGAATCCGATGAACTGCAGGAAAGCTTGGGATTGCCGGATGCGGCTAAGTTACCGGAAGCCGGCATGAATGACGCTCAGAGCACGTCCGAGCCGGTCGTCATACCGGAAATACCGCCGGAGCGAATCGGTTCGGAAAAAGTAATGACGCCGGAAGAAATCGCAGCGTTGCTGGGAGAACCCGGCGAACCGGAAGAAGCGGCATCGGCGGCAGAAGAAACACAGCCGATGCCGGATCTGTCGGATCCCGGGCATGTGATGACGCCGGAAGAAATCGCGGCGCTGCTGGCGAATATGTAAGGTTTAAATGTACTCTCGTAATCCGATTGCATCGGATGGTACGAGGGTGCATTTTTCTTTTGGTTTTTTTCTGGCCAGGGCTTCCGCAAATGCCCAGAGGACGATGCCCAGTGCGGAGACGGTCTTTCCGAGGACCGCTCCCGGTGCATGGTAGGTGATTTCAACCCTGTGGCTGCCAGCGGGTATCTTTGTGCCGAGGAATGCCGTATTGACCGGTTCCGTTTCCATACGCCTGCCGTCAATTCGGATTTCAAAGCCGGAGTCAAACGGAATGGACGTAATCAGGTATCCGTTGCTTTTGGCGGTAATCTCTCCACAGATCCGGTTTCCCTTTGTAGATGCCCGGTCCGGCAGAAACTGTGACTGGTACAGGCTGTCCTGCTGCAAAAGAGACGCGTCAGTCAGAAAACCCCTGATATTCGTAATCGAATACGAACCGCTGTGAAACAGCACATCGACTTGATTCTGCTGTTTTTCCAGTTTTACGACGCAGGTGAAGGTTGTGTTTCCGGTGTAATATACATGGTCCTCTGCGCTTAAATTGTTGCGGATTCCTGCAATTTCGATGATGACATCCCGGCTTTTTTTGTGGTTTTTGACATCAAACTGCAGGAAAAAAATCTGCTCCTGCCCGGTCTGCTTTTCCCGTTCCGTGATAAACAGCGGCGATGCTGCAGTTGCTTTTGTCTGTATGTCGTAGCCGTTTCCGGTTTGGCTGACCGCATCGCTTTTTGGAATGCGGATATCCGTTTGCCGCACGGCGGGCAGTGATGCCGTGATTTCGCCTTCCTCCGTTTGCCTGCCGTCTCCGGCAACCGCGTATTGCATCAGGGTCGTCTGGTTGTACGGGAATGCCATTTGGCGGTATGTATCCTCTGCAATGACCTGATCCGTCGCATAAATGATTGGAGCCGTGTGTTCCTGCCGCAAGACAGAGAATTGTTTTCCTTCCGGTTGGCCAAAGTCCCGGCTGACCAGGTATTTGATCCCCATAAATTTCTGAAACAGCGGATTTTGTGATACGGTCTGCATCAGGCAGTTCCGTGACGGCTGCTCTGTCTGAAATACCGTTTCCCGGAACCGTTTATAGCTTTCCGGATAAGAGGAAGAGTACGAGGAAACAGACCATTGCCGGGTGTCCCAGGTACGGTTGATATTTGCCTTGTTTTCGTCGTAGCTGCCGTTTTGCTCCAGCCGGAACAGTCCGGGCTCTTCCTGCAGTACGGCGGAAATCTTATCGCCCCAGGAACGGTCTGTAATCTCCCGGTAAAAATCTGCATCCAGTACATGCTGCTGATTTAACAGGATCCCCGCAAAGACCAGGCAGAGGACAGACGGGACCGCCAGCAGCAGACAGAGCTTTATTTTCCGATACAGGAGAAAAAACACCGCCAGCAGCAAAAGCTCTGCAAAAACCGCTTTATACTGCCAGGTCAGTTTGGCGTTCCCGCAGAAGTAAAAGGAGCCTGCGCAAAAGGCTGCCGCCGCCAGATAACCCGTCAGACACATTCGGTCAGAAACTGCCTTTTGTCGGATACCTTCCAGGCACACCGCGGTCAGATAGCATAAGACCGGCAAAAACGGGATCAGGGATTTGCCCCTGGCATACAGCCCGCCGTTTAAAATCCAGGAAAAAAACGGAATCAGGATGACGGCAAGGCATCCGCCGGATAAGAACCGCACCGTAAGCTTTTTGCAGGCAAGACCAAGAACCGGCACGGCAAGGGCTGCCGCCGTAAGTCCGATTCCGTATCCGCTGTATGCAAACCGCTCTATGGATAAATCGGGCAGAAGCAGCGACGCAAGAGAAAACTTTTGGGATACGCCGCTTCTTGCAGACAATGCGTAAGCCGTAGGAACCAGCAAAATTCCTGCCATACACACCGCGGCCGCAGTCGGGAGGATAAAGCCAAAGACCCGGCTTTTGTTTTGCTCCTGCTCACATCGTCCAAAGCCGTACAGGCACAGGGCGAATAATCCTGCAATGGAAAAATAAAAACTGGTCATGATCATAAGGAAGACACCCCCGACATACAGGGCGGGTTTTCGGGTTTTCCAGTACCGATCTACGCCGATAAACGCCAGGCACAAAAACGGCATATAATCGACAAACATAATCTGGCGGTGGGAGTGGTAAATCATCGGCGCGGCCAGAAGGAACAGTATTGCAGCCGCCAGCCGGACCTGTCCGGAAAAGCCGTGCGTCCCGAGCCAGTAATACATCAGAAGCACCGATGCCACAAGGCAGACAATGCAGGCCGCCATCAGATAATCACTCATTTTTACGAACGGAAGCAGGTAGGACGGCAGCAGGACCGGGTTAAACAGCCCGTAATAGGAATAATGGTAGATATTCTGTCCGCCTCCGAGATTTGCTGTAAATTCGGGAAACAGCTGTCCTGTCTCGTAGAACTGCTGGCGGAACTGTTCCGGAATCACGCTGTGCTGGGTACTCCAGTCCCCGTTTGTCGCAAAAGGAGCAAACCGGGTGACAAAAAACCATATTGCAAGCAGAGAAAGAACAGTCAGAAAAACGTATGGTTTCATTTTGGTTTTCATAAGTATATGCCTCCTTTTTCTGTATTTATCATATCCCCTGGTTCTTAGGAATCCCATAAAGTATTTCTTAAGGTTTCTAAAGAAATTTCTATTTTTTCTTAAATCCTGTATAATAAATGAGGATACCAAACATAAAAGGAGAAAACATATGATAGAAGAGAATACGCCGCATATCTTAATTGCGGACGACAATCCGGAGATCCGCGAAATCATAAAAATACTTCTGTCAGGAGAGGGGTTTGCCGTCACGGAAGTAAAAGACGGGAGCACGGCCCTTGCCGAAATCGGCAGACAGGAATTTGACCTGATTATCCTTGACGTCATGATGCCCGGATTAAACGGATATGAAACCTGTCAGGCCATCCGTGAGATCAGCAACGCTCCGATTCTCTTTTTAAGCGCGCGCACGACAGACAGCGACAAGATCCTCGGCTTTTCCAGCGGCGGGGATGATTACCTCGAAAAACCGTTTTCGTACCCGGAGCTGATCGGGCGTGCGAAGGCTCTGATTAGGCGGTATCATGTTTATCAGGGAAAAGGGACACAGACAGGGGCGTCTGCCGCAAAACAGCTTTCCTTTCGCGGGCTGACTCTGGATCTGGAACAGGAGGAGGTTTTTCTGGACGGAAAAAAGGTGGAGCTGACAGGGACCGAATACGAAATGCTCCGGCTGCTTGCGTCAAACCGCAGCCAAATTTTTTCTGCGCAGCGGCTGTATGAAGCCATTTGGGACGAACCCTGGTATTACGGCGCGAATAATACCGTTATGGTACATATCCGTAATTTACGCCAGAAAATAGAAAAAGACCCGAAAAATCCGGTCTTTATCAAAACCGCCTGGGGGAAGGGGTATCATTTTGAGTAAAATAAAAGCGCTGCGGGAACACGCCGCCCATATGAAAATCCGTACCAGGCTTTTCCTGCTGGTTTTGGTTACGGGTATTTGCTGCCTGACATTGTTCCGAACCCTCTGGCATAATAAATGGAGGGCGTATTATTTACTGGCGGAAAACCTGCCTTCTAATCTGCGCCTGTTTCCGATGCAAGATAACAACTTCTGGGGGAAACTGAGCAGGGAAGCGAAAAAATACGACGTTCCGGAGTCGGAGGATGACAAAGAGGCGGTGGATGCCTTAGAATCGTTTTTTGCCGTGGCAGACGATTATACCGGCATTTCCGTTTACGGCCTGGAGGACGGGCTGTACCGGGCAGGCTATTTTCCGGAAACCATACTCTGGGAGGAACCGTTCAACACGTTTTTTCAGCTGACATACCGCTGGGTGGACGAGGACGTTGACCAGCGCTTCGAACGGGCAGTTGAATTTAAAAACGGCTATGCGACGGTCATGGTTACGTTTTACCACAGCTCTTTTTTCATTGTCCCATATGCCGTGGTTTGTCTGTTTGTCTGCGTGTTTTTGTTTCTGTTTGTACTGCTGTTTTTCGTCGGAAAGAAGATGAAAACCATTGTGCGGCTGGAGCAGGCGGTCTTACAGATGTCGTCGGGCGATTTGATTACGCCTGTGGCGGGCGCCGGCTTTGACGAGATCGGCATTCTCGCACTGGAGCTCGACAAGCTCCGCGCTACGCTGCATGAAAATTTTGGCCGGGAGCAAAAGGTGCATCAGTCTAACCGGGAGCTGATTGCCGCGCTTTCCCATGATCTGCGCACGCCGCTGACCATATTAAAGGGCTATCTGGAAATCCTGCAGCTGGGACACAACCCTGACCTGCAGGCAGAGTACATTGGCCGCTGCATGGCAAAGGCGGACGATCTGAAGGAAATGACGGACCGGATGTTTGAATATGCCCTGGTGTTTGACGAAGCGGCAGATTTTGCAAATGAGACGCGGCTGAAACAAATGCCGATTCCGTTTTTTCTGGACAGTCTGCGGGAACATGCGGATTTTCTGCGGCTGGCGGGATTTCAGACACAGCTGTCACTTTTGGAGCCTGACGGGGAAGACGGCTGCTGCATGGAAGCGTTGGCAGACGAGACAATGGTAAAGCGTGTGTTTAATAATCTGTTCTCCAATATTATTAAATATGCGGATAAAAAAGAAGCCGTGTTTATTTCGGCTTCGGCGGCGGAGGATTTTACGATTGTGGTAAAAAACAGGATTCCGGATCCTGACGCAAAGAAGCCCGACGGAACTTTGTTTGGGTATGGTGCGGCAGAAAGCACGCAGATCGGATTGAAAAGCGCGGGCAAAATGATGGAACGGATGAACGGTGTTCTGCAGCTGCGGACGGAGGAGGAAATATTTGAGGTGACGCTGCGTTTTTTGAATGATGCCGGCAGAGGATAAACGACAAGAATGCCTTCCCCGGCATCCGGGAAAGGCATTTCTGCTACGCATACGTCATATTAATAAGAAAATTTAAACACAGACACGCCATATCCCGGCAGCGGATAAGCGAATGAATAGGGCTTTCCGTCACATTCCTGTTTTTTTGCCCGATAGCTGACCGGGCGGGTTTCTCCGGTTCCGCCGAACCGTGCGTCGTCGCTGTTAAAGATCAGCCGGTATACTTTTCGCTCCGGTACGCCTATCCGGTAATCCTCGCGCGCTACCGGGGTAAAGTTGCAGACAAACAGCAGGCAGTTTTTCCCGTCCTTGCTTTTGCGGATAAAACTGAAAATGCTGCGTTCGGCATCGTTGGCGTTGATCCACTCAAAGCCTTCCCAGCTGTGATCCAGTTCATGCATTGCCGGGTATTTTTTGTACATGTGCAGAAGCTCTTTGACAAATTCCTGTACGTGTTTGTGGCTGGGATTGTCAAGCAGATACCACTCAAGCTCCGTTTTTTCGCTCCATTCCCGATCCTGGGCAAATTCCTGTCCCATAAACAGCAGCTTTTTGCCCGGATGGCCCATCATAAAAGCATATGCCACTTTTAGATTCGAGAATTTGTCCTCTCCTAAGCCCGGCATTTTATTTAACATGGAGCATTTTAAATGCACCACTTCGTCGTGTGACAGGACCAGGATGTATTTTTCACTGGCGTTGTAGGACATGGCAAAGGTCATGCGGTTGTGGTTGTCTTTCCGGAAATACGGATCCAGCTTCATGTAATCCAAAAAATCGTGCATCCAGCCCATGTTCCATTTCAGTGAGAAGTTTAAGCCGCCCTCCTGTGCCGGACCGGTTACCATCGGCCATGCGGTGGATTCCTCCGCAATCATGACGGCGCCTTTGTTGCGCCCGGTAATTAAGGTGTTGATATGACGGAAAAATTCAATGGCCTCTAAGTTTTTGTTCTCGCCGTATTTGTTGGCAACCCACTGGCCGTCCTGCTTGCCGTAATCCAGATAGAGCATGGAAGCGACCGCGTCTACCCGCAGGCCGTCTACATGGTAGTGCTCCACCCACATCAGGGCGCTGCCGATCAGGAAGTTTTTGACCTGGTTGTTGCCGTAGTCAAAAATCTTGGTGCCCCAATCGGGGTGTTCTCCCATTCTCGGATCGGCATATTCGTACAATGCTTGCCCGTCAAACTCTGCCAGACCGTGTGCATCCCGCGGGAAATGTGCGGGTACCCAGTCTAAAATAACGCCGATGTTGTGTTTGTGGAAGTAATTTACCATCCAGGCAAAGTCCTCCGGCGTTCCGTAACGGGAGGTTGGCGCATAGTAGCCGGTTACCTGGTAGCCCCAGGAGCCGTCAAACGGATATTCGGCAATACCCATCAGCTCTACATGCGTATAGCCCATTTCCCTGACATATTCGGTCAGTGATTTTGCCAGCTGGCGGTAGGTGTAAAATCCGGTGTCCTCCTCGTAACCGGGATGCCGCATCCAGGAGCCGGGATGAACTTCGTAAATACTCATGGGCTGTTCGTCCATGGTTTCGCATTCCCGGCGTTTTTTCATCCACGCTTCGTCGGACCATTTAAAATTGTCAATATCTACAATGCGGGATGCCGTCCCGGGACGCATTTCCGCAAAGTTGGCATACGGATCGGATTTGTAAAGCTTCCGTCCGTCCGGTGTTTCGATCAGATATTTGTAAAGGCTGCCTGTTCCAAGGCCGGGGACAAACAGCTCGTAGATTCCGGCCGACTCCGGGTCTAACCGCTTTAGCTCGTGCGACGTTTCGTCCCAGTCGTTAAATTCGCCGATTACGAATACTTTCTGCGCATGCGGTGCATAAACGGCAAAGCAGATTCCTTTTTTCTTTTTACGGGTCTGCGGATGCGCTCCCAGCTTTTTGTAAATGTCATAATGTGTCGCCTGCCCAAACAAATACATATCCAGTTCTGAAAAATTTCCCATAATTATACCCCTCCGGTTTTTTATTTAATCTTCGTATCTGTGAGATCCTAACAGTTCCTATTCTTCAAAATCCTTTTCCCTGAGCATGATATAGTCATCATCGTTATATCTTCTGGAAGTTAAAATCGAAAATGCCTTTTTCCAGGATTTCTTTTCTGCTTTCCGAATTGCTTCGTCCACAATATCTTTTATCTCAATTAATGTGGTCGGTGTATCCAGCTTCTGGATATTGCTGATCCGGTTGTAAAGCGCCAGTACGCCCATATTGTCAATTTCGTAATCGCGCTCATGCGCGTATGTTTTCCCGAATTCTACCAGCTCGTCGCTTGTAAATACGGGGATTGTGATTCTGTGTGTAAATTTTCTTGCAAAATTCTCGTCTTTTTTTAAAGCGTCTTCCAGACCCAGCCGGGTATCTTCCAGTATGACCAGAATCCCGCTGTCGTCATGATCCAAAAGCAGCGACAGCTTAATTGCCGTTTCCCGTGTCATGTCGCCTGCCTGTTCAATGATCAGGCAGCCCCCCTGCACCTGCTCTAAAAGCTTTGTCAGATCTTTCTGATTCAGCTTTTCGGCATCTATTTTACCCAATGTAATATCTTTTCGCTGCGATATTTTTTTGAGTGCTTTTACCAGCCTGGTTGCAAGGATGGTTTTTCCGCAGCCGCGGCCGCCCTGGATCAGGATGTTGCCGCCGGATAAAACGCCGTTGCCGGAACATTTGGCAAGCGCGCCGGAAAGCGCTTCGCAAATCTGTTTTTCCATGCCTGCGACCGGGACAAAATAGGAAAACAGGGCTTTCAGATCATCGTCAAGTTCTGTGATTGCCGGAATGGGATTGATTTCCTGCTCGGATATGTCTTCGGCGGCAGCTTCGTCTTCATACGGAATTTCCTGCATCTGCATTGCCAGCGCCTGCTCGATCTGCCGGGATTTGATTTCTTTGGTATCCTGTCTGGAGAGCATTTCGGCTACCAGGCTTTCCGGCATCGCTTCCGGCTCGCCGTTTGCAAGCGCTTCCACCGGGACGCCGTAAAATTCGGCTTCTGCCATCTGCATTTCTTCGGATGGAATCGGTTCGTCCCCGGCGCGTTCCGCCTGCATGCCGTTTGCTTCGTCCGCCGCAGGGATATCATCATATTCTTCGTAGCCTTCCGAATCAATGACAGTCGGGCGCTCTGCAAATCCGGAGCCGTTGTCCGGCATTCTGCCTGCGTAGCTGCCGTCCGGTTTGCTGCCTGCCTGCGGCTGGCTTTCGGCGGAAAAGTATGCACCGGGCTCAGGTCGGAATGTGTCTGCAGCATAGCCGTTATCCTGATTTGGCTGTGTTCGTTCCGGATCCTTCGGAGCATAACTGCCCGTTTCATTTGTCCGTGCCGTTTTTGATGTATCCGGAGAAAAATTGCCGTAAGGATCGGTCTGTATCATCTCCGGCGTCGTTTCGCCTGTATCCGAAAAAAAACTGCCATAAGTAGTATCTGTCTGTATCATTCCGTGTGCATCCGGATCATGCTCGCCATATTTGCCTGTCCATGTCATATTGGCAGCATCGGAAACCTGTCCGTTATCTGTATCCGCCTGCATGATTTCGGCTGCATCTGCAGAAAAATTGTAATAAGTACCTGTCTGTAACAGTTCCGGCGTATTCGGAACATGCCCGTCAAATTCGTCTGTCTGCGTCATGTCGACAGTATCGGGAACGTGTCCGCCGTATGGATCCGCCTGTGCCGTTTCGGCTGTGTCCGCAGAAAAATCGTCATAAGCGTCTGTCTGCAGCATTTCCGGTGTATCCGGAACAGACCCGTCAAATTCAGCTGCCTGCGTCATATCGACGGCATCGGGAACGTGCCCGCCGTATGGATTTGCCTGTTCTGTTTCGGCTACATCCGGAGCATACCCGTCAAATTCGACTGTCTGCGTTATTCTGGCTGCATCCGAAGAAAGAGTGTCATATGGATCTGCCTGCTGTGCATCCGGAGAATTATTTCCGTAAATACCCTGCTGCATTATACCTGCCGCATAGCCGCCATAATCTTCCGGCCGGTGCATATTGTCTCCCGGACCGCCCTCTGCCGTTGCTCCAGGCGGGGTTGTGCCGGAGATATCGTGCCGTATTCTGCGCGGTAAGTAGGGGCGTTCTCCGAGCTGCTCCCGAAACTGGGGTTTTGCACGTTTGATTTTGCGCAGCAAATCCGGCTCCGAAGGGGATTCCTTCACAGGCTGCCCGAAAGTCTGTCCCCGCATCCGGACATCCGTATGCATTCTGCCGCGCTGCTTTGGCATCCGGTTCTCCTGGGAAAGGTATTCTTCCTGCATCAGCTGTGCCTGCGACGTTCCTCCGTCAATTTTCGGGATCACATCCGCAAGCAGGTCCATAATATCTTCCGTTTTCTGTATCGCCTGCGCTTTCGTATATTCCAGTTCCTTCTGCTGTGCGCTCTGTAAGACCGCTTCAATCGCCTGGCTGGTACGATCCCATCCGTCCGTCTGGTGTTCGCCTGCGCGGCTTTCTTCCGGCATGTTCTGCAGTTCGCCGTAACCGCCCTCCAGCGCCTCTTTTATATTGGTACGCAAAAACTCGTCCACCCTCGGTCCGGAATCGGCGGGCGGCTTTGGCACCTGTTCCGTTACCTGCTTTTGCAGATACGGAAACTTCTGTACCATTTTATCAATTGAATCCATGCTTTTTTCCACGGTTTCTTTTTCGTTGGCATTTAAAATCTGCCCCAGATTCTTTTTGATTTCTTCCTGCAGCTTTGCCGTGTCAAATTTGCCCACATGCTCTTTTACTTCAGGAATCCGCACAACCGCCTCCTGCGGATATACCTCTTTTACGCCGTCCCTGCGCTGCTTGCATGCTCTGTACTTATCCTCCTGTGTCTTCGTCAGCGGTTTATGCAGCATCTTAAGCTCCAGTGCGCGTTCCACATAAATCCCGTCGCCAAACCACAGAATCAGCTCGTCGCAGGCATCAATGCATTTTTCGTATTCTCCCGCCTTATGGTACAGGTATGCCAGCTCAAACGCCCACTCCTCGGTATATTCCGCTTCTTTTAATTCTTCGAGGATTGCAATCCGGGTCTGCAAATCCGCGCCTTTTGCCTTGCTGATTTTGTACCGGAGCACGTACTTTAAGTTATCGTGAGGGGCGATTTCTACAAACTCCTCATAATACTCCGTTGCTTCCGCAAAGCTTTTCGTCTTAATCGCGATCTCTGCCAGACGGTAAATAATCATCCTCCCGATTGGAGAGCGGTCATATGCCATCTGCAGGATCTCCTTTGCATCGTCAAAACGCTTCAGCTTGGAATAAATATCTCCCGCTTTAATCAGCAGGTTAATATTCCGCACCTTGCGCCATTGGATGGTATCCGCAATTTCGGCTGCCGATTCATAATCCCCTTCGGCCGTCAGCGCTTTCATCTGCTCAAATTTTAATTTGTATTCATATTTATCTATCAATGTATCTCACCTCAACAAAGAAGGCTACTTCTCTTCCTCATACCGGACTTTCCCCGTATCCACATCCACACTCTGCATCTGTATATACTCTCTTGTCCCCTCCGGCAGCTTCCGCCGCCGCAGTACATAAGCTACAATTTCACGGATCAGATAATAAATCACCGCAAACGTCGGCACGCCGAGCAGCATGCCCATAAAGCCGAACAGCCCTCCGCCGACTAAAATTGCAAATACAACCCAAAAAGAAGACAACCCCGTGGAATCGCCCAGTATCTTAGGCCCGATGATATTCCCGTCCACCTGCTGTAAGACAAACACGAATATCAGGAAATACAGCCCCTTTACCGGCTCTGCCAGGGCAATCAGAATCACGCCCGGCACCGCGCCGATAAACGGCCCGAAAAACGGAACGACATTGGTCACGCCCACGATTACCGCTACGAGCAGGCTGTACGGCATCGAAAGCGCCGCAAGGCCCACATAGGCGATTACGCCGATAATCGCGGAATCCAGGATTTTGCCGCTGATAAACCCGCCGAACATCTTATGGCTGACCCGCAGCGTCTCGATGACATGGTTCCCGAATTTGGGCGGCAGAACGGCATAAATGATCTTTTTGCCCTGCCCGATAAACGTTTCCTTGCTTGTCAGAAGATAGATCGCAATTACAAGCCCGATTACGAAATTAAACAGCGCCCTTACAATGCTGATTACTCCCGTGGTGATGGACGCAATGTAAGAATTGACCTGCGGCAGCACGTCCGCCTGCAGCCACTGTTCTAAGTAATTGGTCGCCGTGACCAGCCCGCTGCCGAGCATTTCCGCTATTTTGCTGTCGCCGGACAGCGTGTGTTTGCTCCATGCCACGAAGGAATTGATCTCGGACGGCAGGTTTGTCGCCATTCCCTGTATACTCGTAATCAGTTCAGGGATTACCATGTCAAGAAGCAAAAAGATGACCAGCAGAAAGATCGCGAGCGCCCCGCCCGTTGCAAGGGTGCGGGACAGTTTCTTCGCTTTTTTTTCGCTTTTGACGCGCGGCTTTAAAAATTTTATCAGATACTGTTCCAGAAACATCATTACCGGGTTTAACAGATACGCCGTAATACAGCCCATAATGATCGGCTGCAGTACCGCTACCAGCTTCTGCCAGTACGCCGTAAGCCCGTGGTAGCGGTAAATCAAGAAGAAAAAGAGCACGCAGCAGCATACCGTTACAAACGCTATGACCGCAATCGTAATATATTTCTGTAAATCCCATTCCGGCGGTTGTTTCTTTTTTTTGAAATCCTGCATTTCCTCCATGGAGAACACACCTACTTTCTGTTGTAATTAATCAGGCATCCTTTCAAAATAATGCTTCTCTCGTCGTCGGTCAGCTCTCCCATGGTAAGTTTAAATTCTATGCATCCCCCGTTTTTTATCACATAAGCTTTGAGTTCCGCCGCCGCTTCTTCCACTTCTCTGCGGATATCCGGCAGGAAAATATAGTCCCCGTTCGCAAACGGCAGTTCGCCCGGCTCGATTAACAGGGGCAGCATTCCCCAGTTGATGAGGTTCGAGCGGTAACGCTTGGTTGCGTATTCGTTGGCGATATTGGCCCAGCCGCCAAGCACCTTCTGGCAGGAAGCCGCCTGCTCCCTGGCCGAACCGTCGCCCGGCTTTACCGCAAACACAACGCTCCCGATGCCGACGGTTTTCCGGCTGATATCGCCGAACCGTTCTTTTAAGAAATCCATAACCGGCTTTAATTCCGGAACCGCCTCGCACGGGCAGGTATCGGCTTCAATGGCCTTCTGCGCCTTCTGGATTTCCTTCGCCCGGCCGACATACGCCGGATCCTTCCTGGAAAGCGTAAATTCCGCCAGCCCGAGCGGGTTTGAGCGGTAAGAAGACGTCTCGCCGGACGGGATCAGTTCGTCGGTCGTCGTAACCGGATCGTGGATTTCGGCGGCCACCTTTAAAATCATATGCTTCGGCAGCGGACTCATGTTCGGCCAGTCCTTGATATTTGGCCCGAACTGGATTTCCACGGACGGATCCGCTATGCCCTTGCTGTCAAAAATGCGGTTTTCATAAATCTTACGGTCAAAGAAGTATTTTTTCCCGGAATACGTTACGTCCAAATCGGTCGCCGGGGTCAGATAGCCTTTGTTTGCGGCAGTCGCGGCAATGGATCGGGCGTCCATTAACGCCACGGAAGCAATCTGCCCGTTCTGGATCTTAGAGCCCTCCCGGTTCGGGAAGTTCCTGGTCGAATGCCGGATGGAAAACGCATTGTTTGCCGGCGTGTCGCCCGCGCCGAAACACGGCCCGCAGAACGCGGTTTTTAAAACCGCCCCGGTCTGCATGAGCGCAGCGGCCGCGCCGTTTCTTACAAGTTCCATATAAATCGGCATACTTGCCGGATAAACGCTAAGCGTAAAGCCGTCCTGCCCGATGGAAGCGCCGTTTAAAATATCCGCCGCGTCGCAGATGTTTTCAAAGCCGCCGCCCGCGCAGCCTGCAATAATGCCCTGATCCACATACAGCCTGCCGTTTTTGACCTTGCTCTTTAAATCCAGATCCACCGCGCCGTCAAAGCTGACCTGCGCGCGTTTTTCACAGTCGTCTAATATATCCGTTAAGTTGGCGTTTAACTCTTCAATCGTATAGGTGTTGCTCGGATGGAACGGCATAGCAATCATGGGGCGGATTTCGCTCAGATCGATTTCAATCATACCGTCGTAATACGCCGTTTGGCCCGGAGCCAGTTCTTTGTAGGCTTCTTTTCTGCCGTGGATTTCATAAAACTCGCGCACCGCGCCGTCGGTCTGCCAGACGGAAGAAAGGCAGGTCGTCTCGGTTGTCATAACGTCTATGCCAATCCGGTAATCTACGCTTAAGCCGGCTACGCCGGGACCGACAAATTCCATTACTTTGTTCTTGACATAGCCGTTTGCAAACACTTCCCCGATAATGGCAAGGGCGATGTCCTGCGGGCCGACGCCTTTTACCGGCGCGCCTTTTAAATATACGCCGACCACCTGCGGCATATTGATATCATACGTCTGGCTCAAAAGCTGTTTTACCAGTTCGGGGCCGCCTTCGCCGATTGCCATCGTCCCGAGCGCGCCGTAGCGCGTGTGGGAATCCGATCCCAAAATCATTGCGCCGCCTTCGGCAAGCATCTCTCTGGCATACTGGTGAATGACTGCCTGGTGCGGCGGCACATACACGCCGCCGTATTTCTTGGCGCAGGTTAAACCGTACATATGGTCGTCCTCGTTGATCGTCCCGCCTACGGCGCACAGGCTGTTGTGACAGTTCGTCAGCACATAGGGAATCGGGAATTTCTCCAGGCCGCTTGCGCGCGCCGTCTGGATAATCCCGACAAACGTAATGTCGTGCGAAGTCAGTTTATCAAATTTCACCTGCAGCTTTTCCATGCTGCCGGAGGTATTATGCTCTTTTAAAATCCCATACGCAATCGTATTTTTTGCCGCTTCCTCTTTTGTCATGCCGACGCGGGAAGCATTCTGGCTGGTATCTTCGATTAATTCTGTTCCGTTTACGAGGTATACCCCGTTTTCATAAAGCTTCATCTGCTATTCTCCTTATTCTCGTCTGTCCGTTTTTGTCCGTTTACTACGCAAAACGGCGCTGCGCCGCCCGCGTACAGGTCTGGTTAAAATTATAAAGGCAGCACCGCTAAAAATCAAGGGTTTATCAGCGGAAACGTGATGGATACGGTAAATAAATCGCCGTCGAGCACGATTTCAAACGTCCCGCCCATTAAATTGGTCAGGTTTCGGGCAATCGAAAGACCGAGGCCGCTGCCCTCCGTCCCGCGCGATTCGTCCCCGCGTACAAAACGCTCGCTCAAATCCTGCGCCGTCTGGTGGATTTCATGCGCGGAAATATCTTTAATCGAAAACTCCGCCGTCGCTTCGGTTTTTTTCAGTTCCACATAGATGCGGGTATCTTTTAAGGCGTATTTGGCGGCGTTGTTGTAGAGGTTTTGAATGACGCGCCAGATACGGTTGCCGTCCGCCAGAATAATGACCGGATCTTTGGGCAGGCGCGTTACAATCGTAAGCCCCAGATCTTCAAAAATTTCGTTAAATTCCCCTCCGGTCTGGTAAATCAGTTCCACCATATTGATCGGCTGCATATCCAAAAGGATATTTCCGCTGGTAATCTGCGAAACCTCTACCAAATCCTCTGCAAGCTGTTTTAAGCGCTGGGATTTCTTCTCCAGAATACTCACGTAATTTTCCAGGTTTTCATTTTCTATCTGCTCCATTTTAATCAGATCGATGTAGTTGATAATGGAAGTCAGCGGCGTTTTGATGTCGTGGGATACGTTGGTGATC
Source organism: uncultured Roseburia sp. (assembly GCA_947057405.1). Lineage (GTDB taxonomy): Bacteria > Bacillota > Clostridia > Lachnospirales > Lachnospiraceae > Roseburia_B. The sequence goes on along the minus strand of CAMSEJ010000001.1, from coordinate 18,014 downwards.
AGTTCGGTTTTCAGCCGTTCGTTTTTGACGTTTTCTTCTACGGCGGTATAGAGCCCTTCCCCGATCCCGTTGATTTTCTCCGCCAGTTCTTTATAGTCGCCGTCAAATTCCCGCGTGTCAAATTTGTAGTCCAGCTTGCCGCTGCCAATTTCAAGCACCCCTTCCAGTATTTTTTTCCGGGCGTTCGCCAGCTTTAACGCGTCAAACGATAGGTATAAAAATATGGCAAGGCTTCCGGCAAGCGCCCACCGTTTCCCGAAAAACGCGGCTTCCCAGACAAAAAACACCTCCAGAACGGTACAGATAAACAGCCGGATCATCGCCCAGCTGACCAGACGCTGCCTGCGGATGCTTTCCTTTAATATGCGCATGGAACGGGACGCAAGGCTGCAGCTTACAAAGATATCCGCTTTAATGCGCCGGACAAAGCTCATGTAAAGCGTCAGAAGAAATACGTCGGATAAAAATACCAGCGTCCCGGTTAAAATCAGGGAACTGGAAATGGAAAACGACTGGCGGCCCAGCCTTGCGCAGAAGGCGAACAGCCCCATGACAAACGCAAGGAACGCCGCAAATAAAAGTTCCCCCGGAATATAGTCGATGCGGTGCAGGTGGATTTTATCGTCCTCCCCGTTTCGTCCGGTCGCTAAGGTAATATAGATCAGGCTGAGCACAAAGAAAAGCAGGGATACGATTGCCGCCCCAATTCCCGTTTTGACCCAGGGAATATATGTATTATATTCGTCCCGCGCGTCTTTTATTTTATCGTTTTTGGGCAACGCTTCATCCACCGCCGTAATAAAACTGCCCCCGGCGGCTCCCTGGCTGAATAAGCGCAGGATTTCAATATTGGAAATCCGATCTAAAAACAGGAAGTTTCCCTGGAAGGAAATTGCGGTATCGTCATAATAAAAATAGCTGCCGAGTTCTTTGGCATGGGAAAGCGCTTCTTCCTTGGAAAGGCCGCCCGGCATATTGGTGGAAACGTCCCCGTCCAGCGTAAACCAATAATAGAAGTTGCTGTCCCCGTTGTCGAATTTCAGCTTCATTTTTTTATATTTTTCCGTCTGCAGCTCCGTTTGTTCGGAAGTGTCCTTAAGCTGCAGGTAAATAACCAGATCCCTGATTTCCTCCGCAACCGTTTCCATATAATACGAAGAATGAAAAAAGGAGCTATTGCCGAGATCGCGGAAACTCAGCATACTCCTTTCAAACAAATTGGACAGCAGGGAAAATATGACAATGACAACCATAATAAAGACCATCTGCAGTAAAACGGCTACTGTTTTGAATCCATAGTTGTATTTGCTGTGTTCCATAACATTCCCTACCCTCTGTCTATTTTATACCCGACGCCCCATACGACTTTGATGTAACGGGGTTCCTTGGGATTGATTTCGATTTTTTCCCGGATATGCCGGATGTGTACGGCTACGGTGTTGTCTGCGCCGATGGCGTCGGCGTTCCAGATGCTTTCGTATATCTGGCTGATGGAAAATACCTTGCCCTGGTTTTTCATCAGAAGAAGTAAAATGTTGTATTCAATCGGCGTCAGCTTAACGGGCTCGTCGTCTACCGTCACTTCTTTTAAATCGTCGTTTATGACAAGTCCCCCGACCTGATAAACCGCCTGGTTGTTTTCCGTGGCGTTGCCCAGCTTTGTATAACGCCTCAGCTGCGATTTGACGCGCGCCACAAGTTCGAGCGGGTTAAAGGGCTTGGTCAGATAATCGTCGGCGCCGATATTTAAGCCCAGGATCTTGTCGGAATCCTCGGATTTTGCCGACAGGATAATAATCGGGATGCTGCTTTCTTCCCGGATTTTCAATGTCGCGCGTATACCGTCAAGCCGCGGCATCATGACGTCAATAATCAGCAAATCCGCCGGCTTTTTTTTCAGCTCAAGAAGCGCTTCCTCCCCGTCATAAGCTTTCGCCACCTCGTACCCTTCCTGCTGTAAGTATATTTCAATGGCGTCTACAATTTCCCTGTCGTCGTCACATACGAGTATTCGGTTCATCTTTGTGCCCCTTTCTCTTTTTGTTTATGATTTCTTTCCGAACAAAAACCGCCCTGTATGTTTTTCTTCTTTTTTGGGCTCTTTTTTCCCTTCTTTTTTGCCGGACGTTTTCTTGGCTTCCGCCGCTTTTTTTACTTTTTCAAAATATTCGGGATTTACTTTAATCACCGGCTTTTCAAATTGATGCGGCTCGTCCGGCGCCAGTTCCTCGGCGATTTCCTGCTCCGCTTCCTTTAAAATGCCTTCTTCCATCTCTTTCGGAAGCCCGTCCGGCGTAAGGCCCGCTTTTTCAAAATATTCCTCGTCTATTTTAATCACGGGGGACGCGCCGCCGTATCCCGTCCCGCCCTCTTCCGCGCGTTCTGTGGGTTTTGGCTTCCCTTTTTCCAGTTTTTCGGCTTTGGCCTTTGCAAGCTCTTTGTTGCGTTCGTCAATTAAGCGCATATATTTGGCCGTATCGTTCATGTCCTCAAGCTGCGTCATCAGCTCCACCTGGTTGCTGCGGATACGTCGCCGTTCCGCTTCCATTTCCCTGCCGACGCGGTTTAAAATTTTTCTGGTGGATTTTTCCGCTTCGTCGATAATATCCTGGATACGCCCTAACGCGTCGTCCGTGTAAATGACGGAAGCCGCATAAATATCCTCCGCCTGGTGGTTGGCGCTGCGGATAATTTCCGTGCGCTGTTTTTCCACCTCCAGTTCGGCGTGCAGGCGGCTCTGCTCCGTCACTTCGTACTGCTCCATCATTACGGCGACGATATCCCGCAGCGCGGCAAGCTGCCTCTGCGCTTCTTTTTTGTGGACCATTACATATTCCGGATCGATTTCCGATACCGGTGCCCGCGAAACCGTAACCAACAGTTCCCTTAAAATTCGTTCCAGCTGATCCTGAATGTTCATAGTCCCTCCTGCGGCTGTTGAAATAGTTCCAGGCTGCGCTTAAGAATCCCGCTCATATAGGCAAGCGCTGTCCCGTAATTGGTCATGGGCGTTCCGGACGCCCTGGCCAGAGAAAGGCGGCGCTGCATTTCACGCCCGTTTAACGTACAGCCGCCGCAGTGTATCGCTAAGGCAAACCCGGACAAATCCTCCGGAAATTCGCCGCCGCTTGTAAACCGGAATGCAAGCTCCTTTCCGGTAAATTCCCGGATGCGCCGGGGGAGCTTCTGCGTGCCGATATCCCCGCACTGCCGGTGATGGGTACACCCCTCGGACAAAAGCACCAGATCCCCGTCCTTTAAATCCCGGATTGCCCGGGCGCCCTCTACCTGCTGCCACAAGTCCCCCTTGTAGCGGGAAAACAGGATGGAAAACGACGTCAGGTACACATCCTTAGGCGTTGCCTTTGCCGCCTGCAAAAACGCCTGGCTGTCCGTAATGACAGCTTTGGGCTTTGCGGACAGCGCCAGGAGCGCGCGGGGAAGCTCCGTATCCCTTGTGACCACCGGGATTGCGCCCGCTTCCAGGCAGTCCCGGATGACCTGCTGCTGCGGCAGGATCAGCCTTCCCTTTGGTGCGGCGGAATCAATCGGGACGACTAAAACCACCGTATCATAAGGCTGCAGCAAATCCCCAATCAGCCGTCTGCCGGGATCCTCCGGCGGCAGGACGGCTGCAATCCGTTCTTTTAATTCCAAAATATTCTGCCCGGTTTTTGCGCTTACAAACATAAGAGGGGCTTCTTTTCCAAAAAAATCCGCGAGCCGATTCCGCTTTGCGTCCGAAATCCGGTCCGCTTTGTTGACCGCTATTACATACGGTAGCTTCTGTTCGGCAAACCGTCGTATAAGCGGCTCCTCGATTTCCCGAAGCGACGCTTCGTCCGCCGCTTTTGCGTCTACGGCAAGTACCGCGATATCCACTTTGTTTAAGACTTCCCGGGTTTTTTCCACCCGCAGCTTCCCGAGATATCCGGTGTCGTCTAAGCCAGGCGTGTCGATCAGTACCACAGGCCCCAGCGGCAAAAGCTCCATGGCCTTTTTTACCGGGTCTGTGGTCGTTCCCTTTTTCCCGGATATAATAGCAAGATCCTGTCCGGTAATGGCGTTTATGATGCTGGATTTCCCGGCGTTTACCCTGCCGAAGATCCCAATCTGCACACGGTTTGCCGACGGTGTTTCATTCATGCCCACTGTACTTTCTCCTTAAAAACGGAAATCCCTTTTTCCGAGATGTATATTGCCGATATATTCCGCCGCGCGGTTTTGCACGGTTTTGTTTGGAATTTTTTTGAGTTCCTGCGCAATCAGCGCTTCCCCGATGGCCTTTGTCTCTTCGGACGCGTAATCCTCCAGGTATTCTTTGAGCGTCATCAGCGCGTTCGGGTGGCAGCAGTTGATGATCTGCCTGCTTTTCAGCAGCGACATAAAGCGGTCGCCCGTCCTGCCTTCGCGGTAGCACGCCGTACAAAAGCTGGGCACATACGAAAGTTCCATCAGCCAGCGCACGACTTCGTCTAACGTGCGGTTGTCGCTGATATCAAACTGCGCGGAATTTTCTTCGGGCGCTTCTTCCTCTGCATAGCCGCCGACGCTTGTCTTAGAGCCGCCGCTGATCTGCGAAATCCCAAGGTCAAGCACGCGCCTGCGGCTTTCCTGGCTTTCCCTTGTGGAAACGATCATCCCGGTATACGGGACGGCAATCCTTAAGCATGCGACGATTTTGGCAAACGTATCGTCCGAAATCCCGTTGTCGAACACGTTTGGATCGATGTCGTCCGCCCTGCGCACGCGCGGCACGCTGATGGTGTGCGGCCCGACGCCGCCGAAGCGTTCCATATGCTCCGCATGCATGATGATCCCGGTAAAATCGTAGCGGTAATTGTTTAGGCCGAACAGCACGCCGATGCCCATATCGTCAATGCCTGCTTCCCTGGCGCGATCCATGGCCTCGGTATGGTACGCGTAGTCGCTTTTGGGCCCGGTGGGGTGCAGCTCTTCATAGGATGCGCGGTTGTACGTTTCCTGGAACAGAATATAAGTCCCGATCCCGGCGTCCTTTAGCCTGCGGTAATTTTCCACGGTCGTTGCCGCAATGTTGACGTTTACGCGGCGGATTGCGCCGTTTTTATGCCGGATGCCGTAGATTGTTTCGATGCTTTCTAAGATATACTCGATTGGGTTATGGACCGGATCCTCGCCCGCTTCCAGCGCAAGGCGTTTGTGCCCCATATCCTGTAAGGCGATGACTTCCCTGCGGATTTCCTCCTGCGTTAGCTTTTTTCGGGCAATGTGCTTGTTTTTCAGATGGTACGGGCAGTATTTGCAGCCGTTGATACAGTAATTAGACAGATATAACGGCGCGAACATAACGATGCGGTTGCCGTAAAATTCCTGCTTGATGGCTCTGGCAAGCCGGTAGATCCGTTCGTTTAAATCTTCAATTTCACAGTCCAGCAGCACAATGGCTTCCCGGTGGGAAACGCCTTCCATTTTGGAGGCTTTTTCCAGAATCTGTTCTATGAGCGTGCGGTTCGTTTTATTCTCCTCTGCAAAAGCAAGGCACTCCCTGATTTCCTCGTCACTGATAAACTCGTTTGCCCGCGGCGACATTACGTTGTACATGATATCCCTCCTGGTTCTTTTGCCGGGTCTCCGCGGCCGGTTACGATGCGGTAGCCGATGCGTTCCATACGTCCTTTTAAGCAGCTTAGGCATTCCGCCGCTTCGTCCCCGGTGCAGATTTTGTTGTCATATAACGCATACTGTTTCCGAACCCCGACGGGGGACAGGTTGGGCATGACGACGTTCGCGCCTGCTAAAACGCCCCGTTCCCGTCCGTCTGGATCCACCGTGCCGAGCGCCGTAGTCGCCGGGATTAACAGATCCGGCTTTAACAGGCGAAGCAGCGCCAGAAGATAAACCGTCTGCTCCGCCGTACCGCCCGCTTCCCCGGCAAACGGCGTATTGTGATGCGGTACAAACGGGCCGATGCCGACCATATCGGGCTTTAGCTCTGTAATAAAAAGCATATCCTCTGCCAAATGCTCCGGCGTCTGCCCGGGAGAACCCACCATAAAGCCGCATCCGGTCTGAAAACCGATTTCCTTTAAATCCGTTAAGCAGCGGATACGGTTGGCAAAACTCATTTCCGCAGGATGCAGGGTCCGGTAGTGGGCTTCGTCCGCCGTTTCGTGGCGCAGCAGATAGCGATCCGCCCCCGCCTCAAAGAAACGCCGGTAGCTTTCTTTGGGTTTTTCCCCTGCGGAGAGGGTGACGGCGCAATCGGGATAGCTGCTTTTGATCTCCGAAATCAGGCCGGCAAAAAGATCGTCCGTATAATAGGCGTCTTCGCCGCCCTGCAGCACAAACGTGCGGAATCCCAGGCCATAGCCCTGCCTGCAGCAGTCCAGTATTTCTTCTTTGCCGAGGCGGTACCGGGCAGCCTTACGGTTGTCCCGGCGGATGCCGCAGTAAAAGCAGTTGTTTTTGCAGTAGCTGGTAAACTCAATCAGGCCGCGGATAAAGACGGCGTTGCCGTAGTATGTCTGGGCTGCCTGCCTGGCTCTGGCAAACAGGTATTCCTGCTCCGGGCGATCTGCGATTAAGGATATCCATTCTTCTTTTGTAAGGCTGTGCGTAAGCGCCAGCTTGTCAATCAGACGGCGCATATCATTCCTCCCTTCGGGTTTGCCTTTTGGTACGCTACAGTTTGGCGTACAGCGCTTTGGATGTGACGCCGCTTAACATGCCGATTTTTCCGGTCATGGCGCTGATGGCGTCCGCCGGGGCGTCCATGACGACGCTGATCAGGGAAACGCCCCGTTTGGGATAGGGAATGCCCATTCTGCCGATAATATATTCACCGTTTTCGTGAAGGATCCGGTTGAGATCCCTGACGCTGTCCGGGTTTTCTACTGCTATTGATATAATGGCGACTCTGGTTGCCATGCGTCCTTCCTTCCTGTTTTGCCGGTTGCCGCACAAGAAAAGACAATTTTTATGGGCTTTCGGAAAAAGACGGGCTCGTTCCTTAAGTTTGGCATAAAAATGTCCGGTATGGGTCTTTGCCGTCAGGCGGCGCCTTCGGGTTCAGAAACTTGTTGTGATATATACTGCCATTTTCTAATACTTTACAGATGTTGTCAAGGGGTGGGCGGGAATGAATTATCAAATAAAAAAACATGGGCTTTTATAAAAAGTCCATGTCTTCAATAAGGAGTCGGCGTGACAGGATTTGAACCTGCGACTTCTACGTCCCGAACGTAGCGCTCTACCAAGCTGAGCCACACGCCGTCAGCATACGTTTCTCAAACGTGCTCAATTATAATAGCATAACTTTTTGGGTTTGTCCAGTATTATTTTGAAATTTCTTAAAAATATTGGAAACAGGGTATAGGAACGCATTTGCGGGACAAAAACGGGCCCTGCGGACAAAATGTCCGCAGAGCCTTAAAGTTATAGGGAACAGTGCAATGCCGTCCCGCTGCTTTTTAATTTTTGACAACTGTAACGCCCGGTTTCTGCCCTTTCTTCTTCCACAAATTCTGATATTTTTTAAGCATCTTTTTCGGAACCCGGATCTTACATTTTTTATTTACGCCTTTGAGCGCATTCTTGCCGATCTTTTTTAATACGGCAGATTTCACGGTGATCTTTTTCAGTTTGCCGCAGCCTTCAAAGGCGGATGCCCCAATTGCGGAAACGTGTTTGCCAATCGTAACGGACGTCAGTTTTTTGTTCCCCTTCAATGCTTTTGCCGAAATGGCTGTTACCTGAAAAGAAATGCCCTCCAGCTGTACGGCTGCCGGAATGTCTGCGCTGCGGTATGTTTTTGACGCCGGCTTCAGATAGGAAACCGTACCGCCGGAAGCGGAGGATTTTGTAACCTGGTACCAGGCTTTTCCGACGCGTACCCTGCTTCCTTTTTCCGGAAGCTTCGGCTCCGGCTCGCCCGGGGTTGGCGTCTGGTCCGGATTTGCATTACCGCCCGGAGGATTCGGCGTCCGTTCGGTCAGCCCGGCGATTGCCTGCTGCAAATCTGCCAGCGCAGCCTGCAGGTTCTGCGGCGCCTCGTTTGCGTGCTCCAGTGCCGCTTTGGCTTTGGCAAGCTCGCTTTGCAGCCTGGCGTAGGAATCTTCGGTGTATTTGTCTTTTTCTGTTTTCTCGGCCTGTGCGATCGCGTCCTGAAGCTGTCGGATCAGCTCCGGATCCGGCTGCTCCGGTTTTATTTCAAGGCCCCATGCGCCGTTTGCGGTGCTTCTGGGGGTAACCGCTGACAACAGCTCCGCCGGGAGCTTGCCGTAGTTTAATACTTCAAAATCCGTGGCGTTGTCGTCCGTGTCAATAAAGCGGATCCTGCGGACGGTCTTGTTTTTGGAAATGATCTCGTCGCCCTCCGGATTGACAAGCGGCGTTCCTTCTGCGGCGGCTTCGTTGACCGATATGCCGTCAATCTGTGTCTCCCCGTTTTTCAGCAGGATGCGGTAACGCTTGTTGGCAATTGCCAGATCCCAGGTACAGTCGGGGTCGGCCAGAGTGAATGCGCTTCCGCCGTTTTCTTCTTTTGCGCCCTGTATCAGGTAGGACGTGCCAGAAGGAATGGTTCCGGAAAGCGAAAGCTCTGCCGTTGTTTCGTCCGATTCATACTCGATGCGGTAGCCCTCTAACGGAATATCTCTTGCAGTCGGGTTATACAGTTCAATAAAGCTGTGCGAGATGGGAGTCGACCCTTTTGCACCGCCGCCGTAAACCTGGTGGATGATCAGGTGATCATTCTGCGCTTTGATTTCCCGGATGCTGCCGTCTAGTACAGCCGTCAGGCTTCCGGTTTCGACGCTGCTCGAAACGGTGACGGATATCTGCCTGCCGAGGCAAGCGCTGTCTGCCGTAAAAAACGGCCCGTTGGCACCGGGGATCGGTGTGTTGTCGGCGTTCCACTGGTAGGAAAGCTCACCAGTGTTGTTGGTGGCTTCGTCTGCATATAAAATTGCGCCCAGAATGGCATTTCCGCGGACGGATACCGTGCCGGAGAGCTTTTCCGGTTTGGGCTGCGGCGTATCGCCCGTGCCCCAGGCGCCGTCGGAAAGGCTCCTCGGGCGGTTTTTTGCTACCGTTTCGGCATCCGCGCCCTGATAGCTGACAACTTCAAAATCTGCCGCGTTGCTGTCCGTATCGGCAAACGATTTTCTGCGGATGGCTTTTTGTTTGCTGATGGCGCCGTCTGCAAGCGCCGGCCCTTCCACGTCGCCTTCGTTGACCGATACGCCGTCAACGACTTTGCCTGCGGCGTACAAAATCAGACGGTAACGTTTGTTGTCAATGGTTTGAGTCCATTCCTGATCAAATGCTTCGATGCGCAGCGTGATAAGCTCCGGTGTCGAATCGTCCTGTGCTTCACAGCGGATGAGGTAGGAAGCGTGTGCCGGGATTTCCCGGTCGGAAAGCGGAAGCGTTACTTCTTCTGCTGCCGGGCCGTTTTTCCCGCCGGACAGGTAGCCAAGCGAATAACCGGACAGGCTGACCGGGGCATCGGTCGGATTGTACAATTCGATAAAGCTGTGCGTTACCGGCGTGCCGTCATTTTGCCCTCCGCCGTAAACCTGGTGAATGAGAAGGTGGTCGTTTTTCACATCCGGTTTTATAACGGCTTCCGTCGCTTCGCTGATTAGTGTTCCGGTTTCAACGGAGCAGGTCACTTCTACTGTAATTCGTTTGCCTTCTTCCTTGTCTGTTAAAGTATAGCTGCCGGCATTTGCGCCTGCAATGGCGCTGCCGTCTGCAAGCCACCGGTAGGAAAGGACGCCCGTATAATTGGAGTCTGTTACCTCTGCTTTTAAGGAGGAGCCGACCCGTGCGGCGCCGCGGATGGTTACCGTACCGGTCAGTGCGGCCGCATCGATGTCCTTTGTAAACGAAGTATAATTATTGATGCTTCCGTCTGAAAGAAGCGAACCGGATGCGTCCATTGCCCGTACCTGCACGATATTGACGCTGCCCTTTTCTTTCCGGAGGTATTCGTCGGATGCCGTCAGGACGGCTTTTGCGTCGGATACGTCTGCCGTGCCGGCTAATATGCCGTTGATATAGAACCCGGCTTTTTTGGCGGAGCCGTTTGTGACGGACGCGGTGTATACGGTGGAGCCTTTGCTGCCTGTATCGGCCGTTACGCGCACCTGGGAGGAAGCTTTGTAGGCGCCTAAGGAGCCGAGCAGCTTGTCTAAAGAGGTAAACTGCTGATCCATCCAGCCCAGACGGGTGTTCAAAAAGGTTCTGAGGCGTTCGGCTTCTTCTGTAAACGGGAAGCGGTGCATCATATATCCGGCATTGTAGTTTGCTTCGCCGGATTCTTTTAAGTAGGCGATATCCTGATCGATAATGCCGCCTTTCTTTACGATGTCCTCAAAATTCTGTCTGTTTTCGGTGTAGCATTCGTACATTCGCTGGACAAAGTAGGGATCCCGGATCAAAGCAAGATACCAGGAAACCCGCTGCGTATCTGTCGCTGCTCCGCAGGCTTTGATCATCCACTCATAGGGCTTGTTGGTTTCTCCCTGGCTGACGCGGCTGTTTGAGGTCCAGTCCATGTCCCAGAGCGGGCCGATTACCAGCTTGCTGTCTAAATCCTTATACATGAAGGTACTTTTCTTCATGGTTTCGGTGTTCCAGTAGAATTCGTTAATGATCAGATAGCTGACCAGAGAGTCAAGATCTACCAGATCCGTATAATGCTGCCGTGCTCCGTCATAAACCGTATAAAAATCAGGAGCCCATACGCTGTGTTCCACTGCCTGGATGAAGTTTTGCGCAGACTCAAACAGCGTATTGTTGGTCTGGATAAACTCCGGGCTTTTAAACATGATGGGGAGACCTTTTTCGGTGCGGAATTTGGAAGCCTCGTCAAAATATTCGTCCAGCTCAAACAGAAATCCGCCGGATACGTTCAGGCTGCCGTCCGGGTTTTCGGGAAAATCCGTAAAATAATCCGAAACGCGGTAGGTGTTATTTTGGTAGGTTATGGTGCCGCTGGTAATCCACTGCATGTGTTCGTTTAAATAGTCTTCCAGATCGTCGCGCGCGTCGCCTGTAATACCTTCTTTTTTGCCGATGGCTTTGGCGACATCTCCGGGGAGGTCTTCCCAGTCAAAGATTTCAACCCTGCCCGTATCAATCCGGACATTGCCGACCAGCTGGTAATTCCCGGCATAGACGCCGTTTAAAATCAGATCGACGTGTGTGGATTTTAAATGAGGCGCGATTCCCATTTTGCCCGCCAGATCATAAGAGGTCGTATTGCGGATCAGGGATTCGTCCATATAATTGGCCAGAAGAGCCCAGTGCTTGCTGCTGCCAAAGCCGAACAGATCGGTTTTGCTGTCAAGCTTAAGCTTATAGGGAAGCTTGTTAAAACCGGTATTCCAGGTACTGTTGCCGCGCCCGCGGATTTCGGTCTTGCCGTCGTAGAGCGTGGTGGTCGAGCTGTTGAATGTATCGTTGCCCTGGACGCGCATCGTTGCGTCTTTATAATCGGTTTTGCTGGTAATGCCGTGTCCGTCTGCCGTATCTATATAGACGACCGGAAGCTTGCTGCAGTATATTTTCAGCTCGCCTACCGCGGCGCCGTTTAAAGATGCCTTTACCGTCAGAAACCGGTTCAAATCCGACGCGTTCGGCGTGTAGGTTGCGGTACTGCTTACGGTTGTGCTGCCGGACTTCCAGGAGTAGGAAAACTTAGAGCCGTCCGGGGCGTTTTCGACCGATGCGGTTATTGCAGTGCCCGGTTTGGCGTATTCCCGGTCGATGGAAAGCTTAAGCCTGGAACGCACGGTTACGGTCACGGATTTGGTCCGTTTGGAAACGGAGGTGACGGCAGTCAGTGTGACGTCGGTGTCGGCAAGGACATCCGCGACAAAAGCCTCTCCGGTCTGGCCGTTAATGGAAATTACGCCGGTGTCTGCGCTGGTCCAGGAAATGGATTCTTCGCCCTGTTCCGATAAAAAGGAAAGCGGGAGCGTAAAGCTTTTCGTGACGGAAGAAGCCGAATCACCCGGTGCAAACTGCGGCGAAGGTATGGGCGCAACGACCTTTCCTTCGCTGATGATCGGCATCAGCCTGCCGTTGGAAAGCATCCAGTAGTCTTCGCCCAGCGCTTTTACGGTAGCCTGGCTGGAAAGCTGTTCCTCGGAAACACCTTTGGATGCGCCGAAATCCTTTCCGTTGTCCTTTATATAGTAGCAGTTGGAGATATTTGCGGTATTTGCCGCCGCGTCCTGGGAAGTGCTGTAGCCGTTGATCGCATAGCCGTTTTTCCCGCCGAAGGTCACCGTGCCGATGTTGACGCAGGAGGACAGCGAACCGATGGTACCCTGCTGGTGGATTCGGCCGATGATGCCGCCGCAGCGCTCCCATGGGACCGACAGATCGGATTCCACGGTGACGGAGGCAGCGTTATACAAATGAGACATTTGTACGGCGCTGCTGTTGGTACGTGTCTGACCGACAATGCCGCCGACGCCGATCAGATCCCCGCCGCTTGTGTTTTTGATCCGGATGCTTCCGCTTAAAACGGCAATGTTGCTGATTCTGGCATAGCCGTTGACATCTCCGGCCAATGTGCCGGCGGTATCGCCGCGCCCGAGGGTATGCGTAATGGAAACATTGGTGAAGTTTACGTTTTTGACTTCGGCGTAATCGGAAGGCGAATCGCTGCCGATCATGGCGAACAGGCCGGATGCATTCGTGCTTTCGCCGCTGCCGTTAAATTGAATGGTCAGCCCGTCGATGACGTGGCCTGCGCCGTCGAACGTGCCGGAAAATACGCGGTCGCCGCTTACGAGCGCATACTCCGGTCCGGACGCGCCGCCGATCGGCGTAAAGCCGGCGGTGCCGCTTAAGTCGATGTCTGCGTCAAGACGGTAGTCGCCGTTCATCGGGTAGCCGGGATCGCGGCCGATTTTGGCGAGGCCGGCTGCGTCTTTAATGGAAATGATACCGGCTGCTTTGACGGAATCGCTGCCTGCCGGGGTGATGCCGGTTCCGGTGAAAAGCAGGGCAAATGTGAGTATCAGGCTAAGGGCCTTTGCAAGTGTCTGGGTTCTTCGTTTTCGTTTCATAGGGCCTCCGTTCTCTGCCGGAGCGTGCTTAAACAGGCTCCGGGATCAGTTGTTGTGTGCTGTATTTATTTTAACATAGGATGCGGGGTTTGTCATGGATTCTTTTTGGATTTTGCTGCGGAGATGGTTTGGCAGAGGCATGTCCGCCAAAGGCCGTAACTTTTGGTGCGAAATTCGCAGGGATACTTGGTTTCCTTCTCTTAATTTTTTTTGATTTTAACCGAAATAATACAAAAGTGTAATTTTAACAGGCAGCGAATCAACAGATTAATTTTAAGGGGAATGAACATGAAGATAGAAAACAGCGCCTTGTTTGATCAGGCAGTACAAAATGAAAAACCCTTTGCAAAGGCAAAGGCGACGGTATCTTTTGCCCATACAGCCGCCGCGAAAGCAGACGCGCTCGGGAAGTCGGCGCGTGTGGGACAGACGGGATACGACAGGGAGGAGGTGTCGGGCCGGAGCGCGTTGGAGGAATTTGAGGAAAAAGTGGGCAGCCAGATGGATGTGCGGGATAAGAGGAACCAGATGGCGGTGCTTTCCAATACCATGACACCGGAGGATTACCGGCGTGCGCAGGAGGAAGGGTTTTCGGTACACGATTCGGATGTGGATACCTTAGTAACGGCAATTGACAAGATTAAGGTACAGCTTGCAAAGGCGGGCGTGGATGTTTCCGCTATGGGCAGCGCGCCGACGAAGGAGCAGTTAGAGGCAATCGGAGGCAGTGTGACGGCGGTCAATGAACTGGTTCGGTGTTTTGAAGCCGCAGATTTGCCGGAGACGGAGGAAAATCTGTCGGAAGGGCTTAAGGCATACCGGCAGGCAGAAGAGATTGCCCCGCTTTCTAAAGACGCCATTAAGTATCTGCTTTCCAACTGCCTGCAGCCTACGATTGCCAATCTGTATCTGGCACAGTCGGCGGTAAATGCCGCGGCGCCGGGCAAAGAAGAAAGTCCGGTGGATGCCGATGCGCTGCGCGGGCAGATAGAACGGGTGATTGCGGCGGCCGGCAGCGAGGTAAATGAACGGACGGTTTCGGACGGTGTGTGGATGATTCAAAACGGCATTTCTTTTACCGTGGAGCAGTTTACATATGTGCAGAAGCTTTCCGGGATGCAGCCTTTTGCGGATGGGAAAGAGATTGCGTCTGCAATTGCCACGGCGATCGCAGAGGGCGGACGTCCGACAGATGCGATGCTTTTGCCGGAGTATTCGGCGACGGCACAGGCGGAGCATGCGGTTTGGGTTGTTACGGAGGCGACGGATGAAGATCTTGCTTACCTGGTGGCAAACAACCAGGAGCTTACCGTAGAAAACCTGGAACGGGCGGCGCAGCTTCGTAAAGAGGGGAAGATGGATCTTGCCGCGGCGCAGGCGGTGATCAAATCCGGGGAAGCTTTGGCGGCGCAAAGCGCAGCCTTTGGCGTGCCCGGTGTAGGCGGCGCAGGGACAGCAGGGCGCGGTTTGTCCGGTGTAAATGTGCCGACAGCAGCAGGCGTGCCCGGCATGTCCGGTGCACAGGGAATCGGGGCAGGCGTGCCCGGCATGTCCGGCGCGCAGGAAGCGGGCGTTTCCGGTTTGTCCGGCACGCAGCAGGCAGGCAGTTCCGGGGCGTCCGGCGAGCAGCAGGCAGGCGTTTCCGGCATGTCCGGTGCGCACGAGGCTGGAACGGACGGTTCCGGCATACCCGGTGTGCAGGGTGCGGATGCAGGCGGTTCCGGGGTGGCCGCAGGAGCAGGGGAAGCTCACGGCATATCCGGAGTACAGGGTACGGCGGCATCCGGTATATCCGGGGTGCAGGATGCGGGTACGGGCACGGCAGCTTCCGGCATATCCGGTGCACAAGCGCAGAACGGCACGGCGATTTCCTTTTTGACGGCGAAACGTGTACTGGAAGAAACGCGTCTTGCAATGACAACGGAAGCAAACCGCGCGCTGCTGAAACAGGGAATTTCCATTGATACGAAACCGCTGGAGGCTCTGGTGGAGCGGCTCAAGCAGCAGGAGCAGGATTATTATGCCGCCCTGTTAAAGGAAAAGGGCGCGGCCGCAGACGCGTCTATGACAAAGCTGTTTCAGGAAACCGCACAAAAGGTTTCCGACTTAAAACAGATGCCGGCGTATGTGCTGGGAATGCAGAAGGTGAACCTGGATACCGTCAACGCCCTGCATGAAGCGGGTACTGCGATGCAGAAGGATTTTGAGCGTGCGGGAGAACGCTACGAACCGCTGATGACGGCTCCGCGGCGCGATCTGGGGGATTCGATTCAGAAGGCATTTTCAAATGTCGGAGACATTCTAAATGACCTTGGTATGGAGGCGACCGAAGCAAACCAGCGTGCGGTGCGGATTTTAGGATATAACAGTCTGGAAATTACAAAAGAATCCGTGCTGGCAATGAAAGCGGCGGATGAACGCGTACAGCGTACCTTTGCCAATCTGACCCCGGCTACGGTGCGGGAATTTATACGGCAGGGCGAAAATCCGCTGGATCTGAATCTGGATGAGCTGAACCGCAAAGCCGAAGCAATCCGTGCCGAACACCAGGGACAGGACACGGAACGGTTCAGTGAATATCTTTGGAAGTTAGAGCACAGCCAGGGCATTTCCAAAGAAGAGCGGGAATCCTTTATCGGCGTCTATCGTTTAATGAACCAGATTGAAAAATCAGACGGGGCAGTGATCGGCGCACTGGTCAGCCAGGGTGCGGAATTTACCATGCGAAACCTGCTGACCGCGGTGCGCAGCGCGAAAAAAAGCGGTATGGATTATACGGTGGATGATGAGTTTGCGGGCGTTGACAGGGCGGATTCCGAAACGAAATCCATTACGGACCAGATTGAAACGGCATATCAGGCGGGCTGTATGAAAGATGCGATGGAAACGCTGACGCCGGTTACCATGCAGAAGCTTTTGGATAATCCGGACTGGGAGCAGTATACGCCGGAGCAGCTGAAGCAGGCGCTTGAAGAGTACGCTAGGGAAACCGCCGGCCAGTCGGAGCCGCTTGATAACGCGTATGCCAAAGAACAGCTGGAGGAATTAAAACAGGCGGCATCTGCGGATGAAGAGGTCTACCGGTTTTTATCCCGTTTTGAGATTCCGGATACGGTCAGCAATATTCTGGCAGCGAACCGCTTCATGGGAAGGAAAAGCCAGATATTTTCCCGGATGTTTAACAGCGACGAAGTATTTTCCGGGGAAAAAGTCGATTTTGCGGCTATCCGGGAGGAGATTCTGGGCAGGTTTGCGGAAGCTTTAAAGACGCCGAAGGAAATGGCGGCGGCGCAGGAATCGCTTGCGGAAACGGCGGAAAATGTCATGAAGACGATGATTTCGGAGGATGAGCATATTTCCAGCATGGATATCCGGGAGTTAAAGCTGATGAATGCCCAGCTTTCCATCGCCGGGCGCCTTGCCAGAGAAGAGCAGTATACCATCCCGGTGCTTGTCGGGGACGAGGTAACGAACCTGTCCTTAAAAATTGTCCGCGGGACAAAGAAAAAAGGCATGGTAGAAATTATGTTTGAAACGGCAAAGGCGGGTAAAATCGCCGCCTGCATTGAGGCCAAGGAACGGGGCGTATCCGGGCTTGTCGCAGTAGAACATAAGGGAACGCAACAGTTGTTTGAGGAGTATGCCAAAGAGCTTGCAAAGGGCTTTGGGGAGGGGGAAGCCGACCTGCAGGTAACACAGGTTGACAGCCTTAATTTCTCCCGTTTTTCCAATAACCTGAATAAGCCGCAGCAGCAGGAGGATACGGAAAGCGAAACCTATCAGGTACAGACCGCAAGGCTATACAAAATCGCCAGGAGCTTCATTGAAAACGTTAAGGAACTGGAATTTTAAACCGATATAAACGGCAGAAAACAAAAACGATTACAGGGATGTAGCAGCACAGCACGGACGCGCAAGAAGAATAGAAAGGGATCGAATATGAAAATTAATCACAATATGGCGGCAGTCATTTCAAATGCACAGCTACTGCGAACAGAGAACGGCCTTGCCGCTTCCGTGGAACGGCTCTCCTCGGGACTGAAAATCAACCATGCAAAGGACGATCCGGCCGGCATGGCAATCAGCAACAAAATGCAGGCGCAGATTGACGGACTCAGTAAAGCGAGCGACAATGCGTCAAACGGAGTGAGCGTTCTGCAGATTGCGGATTCCGCACTGGGTGAGATTACCAATATGCTGCAGCGGATGCGTGAATTATCCGTGCAGGCGGCAACGGATACCAACAAGCTCGAAGACCGGCAGGCCATTCAGCAGGAGATCAATTCCCTGCGGGAAGAAGTGGACCGTATTTCCAGGGACACGGAATACAATACGAAGAAATTATTAGACGGTACATCCGATACCCGCGTATACGCGGACGGCGTCACCAGGATGGCGATTTCGGATGCCGTGCGGACAGATACCTATAAAATGACCATCAACTCCGCGGCGACCCAGTCGGCGGCGATGACAGCCATCAGCACCGGAACCTCCCCGGCAGGTTCGGTTTCGATCAACGGCGTGGAAATTACCATATCCGAAGGCGAAGAGGCGGCAAGCCTGTTTGAAAAGCTGCGCCAGGGCGCGGAGCTGGCGGATGTGAGCTTAATGGTAGTGGATGCCGCTGCGAACCAGGATTACGAAGCATTTCCGTCAACCGGGGGCTATGAGCCGTTAGACCGCGCATTTGAACCGGGCGATTCCGTAGCCTTCGTATCCAATCAGTACGGTTATTCCTCTGCGATAGAAATTTCCTGCAGCAGCAACGAACTGGCCGGCTTTTTGGGGCTGGACGGCGCAGTCATTACACCGGGCGAGGATGCGGATGTAGAACTGGATCTGGCTTCCGGGTTCGGCCCGCAGGCAACGATTTCCAAGGACGGCAACCGGTATAAGGTGACGGATACCGGCGGATTCGAAATGGAATTTATGGCGGATCCCGGC